>CAXBAC010000117.1:0-7530 GCA_963973485.1 uncultured Polaribacter sp.
AGAAAACCAGCCCCAGACAAGCCAAATTTTGTAGAAGTAGGTGCAGATATTAGTGTAGGAGATACAGTTTGTGTTATTGAAGCAATGAAACTATTTAATGAAATAGAATCTGAAGTTTCTGGTAAAATAGTAAAAGTTCTTGTAGATGATTCATCTCCTGTAGAATTTGATCAGCCTTTATTTTTAGTTGATCCTTCATAAAAGTAAGAGTTTAGATTTTGGAGTTTAGATATTATATTTTCTAACTCATAACATAAAACTCATAACTCAAAATTCTTAAACGATGTTTAAAAAAATATTAATAGCCAATAGAGGTGAAATTGCATTACGTGTAATTAGAACCTGTAAAGAAATGGGCATAAAAACAGTTGCGGTATATTCTAAGGCTGATGAGGAGAGTTTACACGTTAGTTTTGCTGATGAAGCCGTTTGTATTGGCCCAGCACCAAGTAGCGAGTCTTATTTAAAGATGTCTAATATTATAGCCGCTGCAGAAATTACAAATGCAGATGCTATACACCCAGGTTATGGATTTTTATCAGAAAATGCAAAATTTTCTAACCTTTGTGAAGAACACAATATAAAGTTTATTGGTGCATCAGGTAAAATGATAGACCAAATGGGAGACAAAGCTAACGCAAAAGCTACAATGAAAGCTGCAGGTGTGCCTTGTGTTCCTGGTTCAGATGGTGTAATAAAAGACTTTGAAGAGTGTGAAAAACTTGCTGTAGAAACAGGTTACCCTGTTATGCTAAAAGCTTCTGCTGGTGGTGGAGGTAAAGGTATGCGTGCAGTTTGGAAACCAGAAGATTTAAAAGAAGCTTGGGATTCTGCTAGACAAGAAAGTAAAGCCGCATTTGGAAATAATGACATGTACATGGAAAAACTTATTGAAGAGCCAAGACATATCGAAATCCAAATTGTAGGAGACTCTTTTGGAAAAGCATGTCATTTATCAGAAAGAGATTGTTCTGTTCAAAGACGTCATCAAAAGTTAACAGAAGAAACACCTTCGCCTTTTATGACAGATGAATTAAGAGAAAATATGGGTAATGCTGCAGTTAAAGCGGCAGAATATATTGGATATGAAGGTGCTGGAACTGTTGAGTTTTTAGTGGATAAGCATAGAAATTTCTATTTTATGGAAATGAATACGCGTATTCAAGTAGAACACCCAATTACAGAAGAAGTTGTAAACTACGATTTAATTAGAGAACAAATTTTAGTTGCAGCTGGTGTACCAATTTCTGGTAAAAACTATTATCCGCAATTACATTCAATAGAATGTAGAATTAATGCAGAAGACCCACATAATAACTTTAGGCCAGCTCCAGGTAAAATTACAACTTTACACACTCCTGGGGGTCATGGAGTTCGTATGGATACACATGTTTATGCAGGGTATATGATTCCACCAAATTACGACTCTATGATCGCGAAGTTAATTGTAACTGCGCAAACAAGAGAAGAAGCTATCAATAAAATGAAAAGAGCTTTAGATGAGTTTGTAATTGAAGGTGTAAAAACAACAATTCCTTTTCATAGACAGTTAATGGATCATCCAGATTATATTTCTGGAAACTATACCACTAAGTTTATGGAAGATTTTGAAATGAAAGCTTAATATACTTTCGAATAATTTATAATAAATAGAGAATGCAAAATTGTGTTCTCTATTTTTTTTATCTTTATTGTAAATAAAGCAAACATGAAAATTGATGGTATTGATAAAATTATAATAAAAAGACTCGTAAAAGATGCAAGAACACCTGTGCTAAGTATTGCAAGAGAAGTAGGTATCTCTGGAGCTGCAATTCATCAAAGGCTAAAAAAGTTAGAAAAGTCTAAATTAATAGATGGCTATAAAATGATAATTAACCCTAAATCATTAGGTTATACAACAACAGCTTTTGTGGGTGTTTTTTTAGATTCATCTAGCCTTTACTCTTCTGCAATAAAGCGATTGAAAGAAATTCCAGAAATTGTAGAAAGTCATTACACAACAGGTAATTATGCAATTTTTATTAAAATTTTGTGTAAGAATAACGAGGACTTAATGCACTTATTAAACAAAGACATTCAAAATATCAAAGGCGTTTCTAGAACTGAAACCTTTATTTCTTTAGATCAGCAAATAGATCGTCAAATAAGTATTTAAAAATGATATATTTAACGATTAAGCTAAGCCACTTAAAGAAGTAAAGAAACAATTTATCAAATAAAAATTGATTATATAATTTTTTTAGTCCATTTTTACATAATCTAAACAATACACAAATGAAATCTCTATCGATACTTTTTATAGATGATGACGAAATTGAAAGGCTAAAATTTAAAAAAGTTTGTGAATCATTCAATAAAGACATTAGCATTTTAGAGGCAGATAATGGTAAAAATGCACTTGTTCTACTTAGTAATAAAACAACTACTTTCGATTTAATTGTTTCAGATTTAAATATGCCAGTTATGGATGGTTTTGAGTTTTTAAAAGAGTTAAAAAAGAACTCAAAACATAAAAAAACTCCAGTAGTAATTGTTTCTTCTTTAGACGACAAAGAAACTATAGATCAATGTTACAAATTAGGTATAGCAAGTTATTTTACTAAAACACAAAATTTTGCAGGCTATAAAACCAAAATCAACTCAATATTAGAGTATTGGTATAAAGCAACTTTTTAATATCTAACAAGCAAAATACACCATATAATTTAATAATTTATAATCTATTATGGAACAACCCAATTTGTCTCTCATTAAAGAAATTGCAGATAACGATACTGATTTTGAAAAAAGTATTTTAGATATTTTAAAGAGAGAATTTCCAGATGAAGTAGCATTGTACAAAAAAAATTATAATGCTAAAAATTACGCAGAAGCTTCAGATGACGTTCATAAATTAAAGCATAAAATAAGCTTACTTGGTCTAAATGAGGGTTTTAAATTAGCAGCAGATTATGAAACTGAATTAAAAAAAGAAGATACAAGATTACATAATAATTTTATTGAAATTTTAGATAAAATTCACGTATATTTATACAGTTAACCGTTTTTTTTATTAGTAATATGAATTGTATAATAATTGATGATGATGAAACTGCTAGGTTAATTATAAAACAGCATTGTTTAAACTCCGAAAGAATAATTGTTTTAGAAGAGTTTTCATCTGCAATAGATGCCATAAAATATCTAAATACAGCTAAAGTAGATTTGGTTTTTTTAGACATTCACATGCCAACATTTTCTGGTTTTGATTTTATTCAAACCCTTAAAACACCTCCAAAAATTGTTTTAACCACGAGCGATAAAAATTTAGCAATAGAGGCTTTCGAATACAAGTCTGTAATAGATTATTTATTAAAACCAATTACTAAAGAACGCTTTACAAAATCATTAGAAAAAATTGAGTCCTTAAAAATATCAGAAGAAACAAATTCAGAAATTAAAATAAACTCAGATTTTATCTTTGTTAACGTAGATAGAAGACTGGTTAAAATAAATATTACAGATATCTATCTAATTGAAGCTAAGGGAGATTATATCAATATAAAAACTAATGAAAAAAACTATATTGTACATTCTACTTTAAAGAAAATAGGAGACAAATTACCTACAGAAACTTTTTTTAAAGTACATCGATCATTTATTATAAATACTTCAGAAATTATAGATATCGAAGATAATACAGTATTAGTTAGAAAAGATGTTGTTCCTGTAAGTAGGTCTAAGAAAGGAGAATTGATGAATAAACTAAATTTACTTTAATAACTTTCGTCGAAACTTATCCTCCATTCGTCGAAACAAAACAATTATTTATCGACATAAAAGATTTAAGAATCTATTATAAATTATTTTCACTTGAAATTAAACAATTATAAGTTGGGGGATTTATACATTGTAAAAAAAAAGAGTTGATTTCTTAATCAACTCTTTTTTGTTTTTGTACTCAAGGTGGGAATCGAACCCACACTCCCGAAAGAACTGGATTTTGAATCCAGCGCGTCTACCAATTCCGCCACTTGAGCTTTATTTGCAAATGCAAATCTACTAAATATATTTAGTTTTTAAAGTGAAAAATTTAATTTCAAACTCAATAAATAATTTCTACTTTTGTGGTAACACAACAACACAACAAAAAAGCTTATTTTATTATGAATAATCAACTTGCACCAAAACTATTTGCTTGTAGACAGAGTACGGTTTTAGCAGAAAGAATAGCCAAAGAATACAACACAGAATTAGGTAACGTACATACTACATACTTTAGTGATGGCGAGTTTCAACCTGCTTTTGAAGAATCAGTTAGAGGAAGAAGAGTTTTTATCATAGGCTCTACTTTTCCAAATGCAGATAATTTAATGGAAATGTTATTGATGTGTGATGCAGCAAAAAGAGCATCAGCTAGACACATAACAGCTGTTATGCCTTATTTTGGATGGGCAAGACAAGATAGAAAAGATAAGCCAAGAGTTGCTATTGGTGCAAAATTAGTAGCAAAATTATTAGAATCTGCAGGTGCAACAAGAATTATGACAATGGATTTACACGCAGATCAAATCCAAGGATTTTTTGAAAAACCAGTAGACCATTTATATGCTTCAACTATTTTCTTACCATATATAGAAAGTCTAAAGTTAGATAATTTAACAATTGCATCTCCAGATATGGGAGGCTCTAAAAGAGCTTATGCTTATTCAAAGCATTTATTATCTGATGTAGTAATTTGTTATAAACAAAGAAAAAAAGCTAATGTTATTGGGCATATGGAATTAATTGGAGATGTAGAAGGTAAAAACGTAGTTTTGGTTGATGATATGATAGATACTGGAGGTACTCTTGCACATGCAGCCAATTTAATGAAAGAAAGAGGTGCTTTAAGTGTACGTGCAATTTGTACACATCCTATTTTATCTGGTAATGCATATGAGAAAATAGAAAACTCAGCATTAACAGAATTAATAGTTTCAGATACAATTCCTCTAAAAAAGGAGACATCAAAAATAAAAGTTGTATCTTGCGCGCCCTTATTCGCTGATGTTATGCATAAAGTACAGGATAACACCTCAATAAGTGGACAATTTTTAATGTAAATAATTAACAAAAAAGTAATGAAATCAATTACAATTAAAGGATCAAAAAGAGAAAGCGTGGGCAAGGTAGCTACCAAAGCCTTACGTAATGCTGGTATGGTTCCTTGCGTTATATACGGAGGAGAAACACCAATACACTTTTCAGCAGAAGAAAAAGCGTTTAAAAACTTGGTATATACTCCAAATGTATATACAGCAAGTCTTAATGTTGATGGACAGAAAATTCCTGCAATTTTGCAAGATATTCAGTTTCATCCTGTAACTGATAAAATCTTACACGTAGATTTTTATCAATTATTTGATGATAAAGAAATTACAATGAACATTCCTGTAAAACTAACAGGTACTTCTCCTGGTGTTTTAAATGGAGGGTCTTTACGTTTTACAAACCGTAAATTAAAAGTAAAAGCTTTACCTGCTAACTTACCAGATTTTGTAGAAGCAGATATTTCTAAATTAAAAATTGGTCATAAATTAGTAATCACTTCATTATTTAATGATGATTATACTTTTATGCACCCAGATAACACTGTAGTTGTTCAGGTTAGAACTTCACGTAATGCAGCAGCTGGTTCTGATGATGATGATGAATTAGAAGATGCAGCAGAAGTTGAAGCAACTGCAACAGAATAAATATTTCTATATTTAAAACATAAAAGCGTTACAATTTTGTAGCGCTTTTTTTATTTATGGTTTTTAATATAAAAGTAGTTTTTATAATTCTTCTTATTTTTGATGAATGAAACTCAATCGTTTTTTTTCATAAACTGTTTAACAGCTCTAAAGAAAAACAAAAAGAACCCTCAATGAAAAAATTTTTAATAGTTGGTTTAGGTAATATTGGTGATAAATACACGAATACAAGACACAATATTGGATTTAAAATTTTAGATGAAGTAGCAGAAGAACACAATGTTGCTTTTGAAACTGATAAGTTAGGCGATGTTACTACTTTTCGATTTAAAGGAAGAACTTTTGTGCTTTTAAAACCAAGTACATTTATGAATTTAAGTGGCAAAGCCGTTAAATATTGGATGGATAAAGAAAAAATAGGGATTGATAATTTATTAGTAGTTACAGACGATTTAAACATCGATTTTGGAACAATTAGAGTAAAAGCCAAAGGTTCTGATGGTGGCCATAATGGATTAAAAGACATTCAAGAAAAACTAAATACCACTAAATATCCAAGATTTCGATTCGGAGTTGGTGCAAACTACTCAAAAGGGAGGCAAGTAGATTATGTTTTAGGTGAATGGGATAAAGAAGAAACCAGTCAATTAATTGAACGTTTACCAACATCAGCAAAAGTAATTACTTCTTTTGGCACTGCAGGTTTAGCAAATACAATGAATACATTTAATGGTAAGTAAACAAAATTGTTTAATTTTCACTAGCAAACCATTCTGCAAAACTAGAGGCAGTTTCTTGTAGTTTTATAGAATGCAACTTAATGTTGTCTGGTAATCTTTTTTTAATTTTTTCTGCAAAATCAATTACCATCATTTCACTTGTAGGTTGATAATCAACCAAAATAACATGATGATCTCTATCCATCAACTCTTTAGCCAATTCTACATGAGGTGTGTTTTTATTAAATACAGTTGCATGATCAAACACATCAACAATCTCTTCGTTAACAATCTTTTTTAGATCACCAAAATCAATTACCATACCAAATTTCACGTGAGTATTATCTGAAATAGGTTTACCAGAAACTGTAACAGAAAGCTGATAAGAATGCCCATGCACATTTTTACATTTTCCATCATAACCATATAAAGCATGCCCAGTTTCAAACTTAAATTGCTTGGTAATTCTAATCGTACTCATGAATATTTGTTTCTAAATTTAATGCAAAAGTAAGCAATAACTAAGAGTATAGCTAAAGCCGTAAATAATTTAATTATTGATGTAAAAACCCTTCTAAAATATCAGCAATTTTTCTGTTATCAGATAATTGTGGAATCTTATTTTGCCCACCAAACTTACCAATAGATTTCATATACTCATGAAAACCACCTTTTTTTACTTTACGAATAATTAAAGGGCGTAAAACTTTACCATCAATTAAATCTTGATAATAAATATTTTGAGATTGCATGGAAGCATCTACTTTTAACGCAAATTCTTCGAGGTTTTCTGGTTCATTTTCAAACTCAATAAACCACTCATGGTAAGGTAAACCTTCATTAGGGTTCACTTGTGGAGCTACTGTAAATTCGCTAATGTTGATATTTGTACCTACAATAGTATCTTTTAACGCCTTTTCTACTTCCTTACCAATCACATGTTCGCCAAAAGCAGAAATAAAGTGTTTAATTCGACCTGTTACTTTAATTCGATAAGGTTTTGTTGATGTAAATTCTACTGTATCTCCAATATTATAACCCCAAAGACCAGCAGTTGTATTTAAAATGATTACATAATTCACACCTACTTT
>CAXBAC010000118.1:0-7519 GCA_963973485.1 uncultured Polaribacter sp.
CTCGCAAACGTTGGGATTATTTTGTAACGCATCTTTTAAATGCAAAACCAGCTGAAGGTTTTGAATTAAAATAGCTGCAAATAATAAATTAATATCAGCTTAAAACATAAACAAGTCAAATAAATATTTAAGTTTAATAGAAAATAATGATAACTTTGCATTAGAAAATAAATAGAAATGAATAAAATATTTTTTGGAACACTATTATTGGTTTGTTTTTCAATAACCAATGCACAGGAAAAAAATAATGATTACGATCATTGGGCAATAGATTTAGGAGCAGGTATTCATCAAGCAGGGTCTACGCTAAGTCCAGGTTACAATGTGGCAATGCTTGGGCAAGGTAATTTAGGTATTAGATACATGTTCAACAATCGTTTTGGACTGCGTTTAGATTTAGGTTACAACAGCTTTACAGACGATGAAGGCAGCAGACCTTTTAAATCAAATTATTACAGAGCTTCTTTAGAAGGTGTTGTTAATGTGGGTGATGTTTTAAACTTTAATACTTGGACAAACAGGTTCAACCTTTTAATGCATGGAGGTATTGGAGCTGCTTCATTAAACATTACAGAACCTGCAGATAATGGGGGTGATTTAATGACAGCGTTAAACTTTGGATTAACCCCTCAATATAAATTAACAGATAGAATGTCTTTATTCTTAGATTTTTCTTCTTTAATTCATTTCTATCAAGATGATAATTTTGATGGTGGGCAAAATACAGCTAAAAGAGAATCTAACATTAGCCTTTTTAACACTTCAATTGGTTTGAGTTTTGCTTTAGGTAAAAACAAACAATTAGCAGATTCTTTTCAAGAAGAAGAATTAGTAGTTACAGATGAAATTGAAAACATCAGAAAAAGATTGACTGCTGCAGAAGAAGAAATTGCAAGCCTTAAAACAAAACAAGCTGGTTCATCACCTAACAAAGAATTAATAATGACAGAGTTAGATGAAAGATACGTTCGTAAAGATGAGGTTGATGGCAAGTACGCAAATGTAGTAACTGGCTCTAATGTAGATTTTATTAGAAAATTACTAAACAGTGGCTATATAAATGTATATTTTGATGTAAACAAAACAGATATTCAAAAAGGTTCTTTAAATTCTGTAAATTATTTGAAGCAATTTATGATGGATAATCCAACAGTTACAGCAGATTTAATTGGATATGCAGATGAAACTGGTTCTGAAACTAGAAATATGGAATTATCTCAAAACAGAGCTAAAAGAGTTTACGATGTTTTAATTGCAGCAGGAATTAGCCCATCTAGATTATCTTATTATGGAGGTGGAGAAGACACATCTGTTACTGAAAATGCAAGACAGTTTGCAAGAAAAGTAACATTTAAAATAAAGTAAGTTTTAACAATGATTCATTAAAAAACAGCTACAATTAAAATTGTAGCTGTTTTTTTAGTTTAAAGATATATACCAAGTTACGCGAATCCAAAAATCATTTTCTGTTGGGTTATTTATAAGGTTACTCAACCTGTAATCTAGACCGAATTCGACTTTATCATTCGCTGTGGCTTGATAACCTAAATAAGGTGTAAATCTTATTTCCAAGTCCTCAAAATCATATAAATACTCATTTCCCAGTTTTATATAAAACTCATTAATATCAACCTTTTCGCCATTCAAAGCTTTTTCTAAGCTAATTCTATACCTACTTCTATACGCTGTTTGTTTTTTAGATTGATAAAATTGTTCAAAAGCAAAACGATGCCCAATTTTTAAAGCAGTAAGTTGATTTACAAAATTGTAATGCTGAAAAGTTCTATGTATCGTTTCATTATTTCGAAAACGCAAGATATAACCAAAATTAAAGGATTGATTTAGTCCAGTTTTTAAAGATAAAATAGAAGAAAGGTCTATGAGACTATGTAAAAGTTTATATTCTTCATCATAAAAAATAGTTCTAGATTCAACACTATTTACCCATTTTGTAGCATTATTTATTTTTTTAGAGAGAACTATTTTTGGTAAAAAACCTGCATCAACATTAGTTTGGGCAATTATGTTGTTTACACACAATAAAAAGCAAGTAAAAATTAGATTTTTTAACAACATTAGAACTCTAAATTTAGTGAGTTTATAGCTCTAAAAGTTAGTATTTTACTAATGTTTCCTTCTGCATCTAGTAACACTTCATACAGTTTGTAAGTATCATTTTCTTTGCCTTTTACAATAATTTCATAAAAAACCTCTTGTTTACCATCTGTTTTAAAAGAATTTAAAAATATTTTTTTTAAATCATTCTTTTGTCCTTTAAATTGTTGTTGCACCTTTTTAATTCTAAACTTTACAAACTTTTTAGATAAACTATTGTTTATATTTTGCTGTATTACTTTGTTCAAATCAGAAAAGGAAACCTTTTTTTCAACATCAATTAAATAACCTTCTTTTGTAAATTCAACGCTAAACAAGTGTTTTAAATGGCAGGTTTTAGCTTCAAAAGTTTTACCATCATTACTTTCTTCTGCATACCATTTTATTTTCTTTTTAAAATTTAATTCATTTATAAATTTTACAGCATTTTTTGGAGCTTGATCTGGTTTTATTCTATACTCTTTCTCATACTTTTCTTGTGAAAAACTTAAAAATGAAGCTAAAAGAAAAACTACAATTGTGTATTTTTTCATTTGTTCTATTTCTTTAAGATATATGCCTTTTTAATGTAATCTACTTTAGGGTACTTTGCTTTCAAGAACTCATTTCCAAACTTAGCAATAGAATCTTGTTTACGTCCTAAAGCATCTCCATAACCATCATAAAATTTTAAAATATTTTCTTGCCCATAAATCACTTTAGCAATAACAGGAAATCCAGTTACACCAGAATATGCTAGTTTATCTAATCTATAATTTTCTTTTAAATTTATAAATATCTGATTAGATCTAGTTGCAACTCCACCTCTTGCAAAAGCTATTGTCATAGAGTCATTTTTTCTTAAAACAGGCTCATCTTTTATGCCCCTTTTTCGCCAAGCATTATTAATTAAAGTATCATTATGCAAACCAAACTGAGCTACAAAATTAGGCACCACTCTAAAAATAGGAACATCAATATAATAATCGTTGGTAATTAATTGGTACAATCTATCTACTCCTTTTGGCGACCATTCTCTAACAGCCTCAATATCAAAATTACCTTGGGTAGTTTCAAAACGTGCTGTAAAAGTAGCTGGAGCCTCCTTTTCTAACCATTTTTCTTTAAATTTTTTAGTAGCGCAAGAACTCAATAACACAACAGTTAATAATAAAAGAACTCTTTTCATAATATATTAAAATTTTATTAAAACAAATGTAAATAAATTTTAACTCTACATTTGTAGAATTAAATTTTTTATTCTATGTTTGTAGAGTAAATAAATATAAAATGCAATTATCTAAAACTGAAGAACAATTAATGCAATATTTATGGAAACGTAAAAAAGCATTTTTAAAAGAATTGTTAGAAGATTTTCCAGAACCAAAACCAGCTACAACAACTGTAGCTACTCTTTTAAAACGAATTTCAGACAAAGGTTTTATAGATTACAAGCTATTTGGAAAATCTAGGCAGTATTACCCAATAATTAAAAAAACCGATTATTTTTCAAATCATGTAAATGGGTTGATTAAAAATTTCTTTAACGATTCTGCGAGTCAATTTGCATCATTTTTTACGAAGGAAACAAAACTTACCACAGAAGAATTAAAAGAATTGAAAAAGGTCATTGATAATCAAATTAAAAAACAACAATCATGATTGTATACTTCTTAAAATCTGCAACTTGTTTAGGGTTGCTTTTGGCTTTTTATCATTTGGTTTTAGAAAAAGAGAAAATGCATAGTTTTAATAGATTTTATCTTTTAGGAAGTATTCTATTTTCTTTTCTAGCTCCTTTATATACCATTTACAAAGAGGTGAAACCTATTATTATTGAAAGTACACCAGTAATTATAGAAACAACTCCAACAAACTTTATACCCTCAGAAATAGTTGCTGAGCAACCTATAAACTACACAACTATAATTTTGTTTTGTTATTTAACTATTTCTGGAATTTTACTAATACGTTTTGGTAGAAATTTATATAAAATTATATCTAAAATAAGCAAAAACAAAAAAATAAAACATGAAAAAGCCATTCTAGTTTTAGTTGATGACACAATTCTACCTCACACATTTTGGAACTACATTTTCATCAACAAGAAGCAGTATGAACAAAATGAAATTGAGGACGAATTATTTACACACGAGTTGACACATGCTACTCAGAAACACACTGCAGATGTTTTGATTTTAGAGGTTTTTCAAATTGTTTTTTGGATAAATCCATTATTTATTTTTCTAAAAAAAGCAGTTCAAATAAATCACGAATTTTTAGCAGATGAAAGCGTAATAACCCAACATAAAAACACCTTTCAATACCAGCATTTATTATTAAATAAAGCTGCTTGGAAAAACGAATATTACTTGGCCAGTAATCTAAATTATTTAGTAACTAAAAAAAGATTAAAAATGATGACAACACAAAGTTCCCCAACAAAAATCTTACTTAAAAAACTGGCGTTAATTCCGCTTTTAACAGGGTTTGTATTTCTTTTTGCACAACGAGTTGAAGCACAAGAAGTTCAAGAAATCGTAGAAGAACCAATTGAAACTATTATAGAAGAAAAGCAAAGTATTTCTGAAAACGATTTTGAAAAATATAAGGTTTTAATTGAAAAAGCTAAAAATTCAGAAATAATTAAACAAAAAGATGTTGCTTGGATGACATCAACATATAGAAAGATGTCTAATGAACAAAGAAAATCTGTAGAAAACATTTTTCATTACATAGTTGCTGACGTTTCATTGAGTAAAAGAAAAGTAAGTGAAAATCAATTAAAAAAATGGCAAAATAAAAATGAATATGCTATTTGGGTTGATGGAAAATCTAAAGAAAATTCAATTTTAAAAAATTATAAAGCATCAGATTTTAGTTATTATTCAGAAAGTTTTGTCCATAAAAATGCTAGAAGTAAAAATTTCCCTCAAAATTACCAAGTTTCTATTTACACCAATAAATACTTTAAAGAAGTAGTAGATAAAAATTCAAAAGTAGAAGAATTCGTTGAAATTCGAGAAGAAAAAGGGAATTCTAAAATTATTGAAATTCAAGAAGAACCAAAGTTTAACAAAGATTGGTATATCACTATAGATGGTCAAAAGTATTATTATACGTTTGACAAATATGAAAGAATTGCTAGGTATTACAAAAATGGCAAATTAGTTGAGTTAGATATTGTAAAAGAATATAAAAAGAAACAGCTAATTTTTAAAAAATTACAAGCTTCTGGCAAACATTATGTTTTTAAAAAAGGCAAAGAAAAAGAAACCATTGATAGAGAATTTTCAGACTTAGGAGGTATGTATTTTAGAATGTCTAGAGCAGAAAAAAACAAAGTTTCTAGACCCATAAATCCAATAAGACCATACATCAGGTTAATGAAGAATGATGTCGTATTTTATAAATTAAGAAAAGATTTAACTGCAGAAGATAAATTATTATTACCACCTCCACCTGCTCCACATAATGCCTCTGATGAAGAAAAGCTAAGAGCTAAAATGGAACGTGAAGCTTGGAAAAAAAGAACGGGTAATACGTTAAACCAAATACCTCCTGCTCCAAAAAAATCAAAGAAAAAACTAAAGGAAAAAATTACTCAAAAGAATATTAAAAAATCTTTAAAAATAAAGGATACCATTCCTAACAAGAAAAAGACACCAAAGATAACGCTAGAAAATGTTGATAAACTCAAAGAAAAATCTTTCATCAAAGCTTTAGAAAATTTAACTGAAGAAGAAAAGAAAAAGAATAGAGAAAAAGTTACTTACTATTTAAATGGTAAGGTCATCAACCAAAAAGATATTAATAAGATTAAACCTAACAACATAAAGAGTACTAGTGTAAATAGAGAAAAAGATGGTTCTAAATCGGTTAAAATTGTTACAAAGGCAATTTAACTACGAAATCAAAACAATATTTATGTAAAAAAACCTCGAAATTTCGAGTTTTTTTTATGTAACAAATTCAATTTTAAAACGTTGTATTTATACTAAAATACAATAACGTGCTCAAAAAATTCTTTCTTACCTGTTCTGGAGTTGATAAAAACCTAATAAACGAATGTTCTAATGGAGAACAAAATAAATATGCAGGTATTGGTGCTACCGTTTTTTTTACTGCAATAATGGAAACCATTGCTGGCTCTTATGCATTGTATACTGTTTTTGACAATTTATACACTGCTATTTTCTTTGGGTTAATCTGGGGTTTACTCATCTTTAACCTAGACAGGTTTATAGTTTCTACCATTAAAAAATCTGACTCTAAATGGAAAGAATTCGCACAAGCTGCTCCCAGAATTGTTTTAGCAATTATTATTGCAGTTGTTATTTCTAAACCTTTAGAGTTGAAATTATTTGAAAAAGAAATCAACCAAGTTTTATTGGCAGAAAAAAATCAAATGACTTTGGAGAATAAAACGCAAATTGCACAACAGTTTACTCCAGAAATTACCCAATTAAATTCAGAAATTAATAGTTTAAAAGCTGAAATTACTACAAAAGAAGATGAAACCAATGCTTTATATAACACCTATATTTCTGAAGCTGAAGGTACAGCAGGAACCAAAAAATTAGGTAAAGGACCTGTTTACGAAGAAAAAAGAGCCAAACATGATACCTCATTATTCGCTCTAAATCAGCTTAAAAAAACGAATCAGAATAAAATTGAGCAAAAAGAAGCTGCAATTACTGTATTATTAGAAAATCAAAAGTTAGCAGAAACAAAATCACAACCAATTATTACTAACTTTGATGGATTAATGGCAAGAATTAACGCTTTAAATGAATTGCCTTTTTTTACATCTTTCTTTATTTTCTTATTATTTTTAGCCATAGAAACATCACCAATAATTGCAAAACTTCTTGCTCCAAAAGGTGAATATGATTATAAATTAGAAGAAAAAGTATCAGCAATAAAAACTTGGGTAAACCAACAGGTTCAACAAAGAGAGCAAATGTTACAGGCAGATATTGCTATAGATAATAGCGTTTATAAAGATATTAGAGCAGATGAAGAACTCTATAATTACAAGCAAAAAATGGCAAGAGAATTGATGAAATTACAAGCTGATTCTTTCTACAAAAAGCAACAAAAAATGCTGTAAAATAAAAAAAGCGTCCCATTTAAGGGAAGCTTTCCATTGGTTAACAAAACCAAGACACTTTTTATGAAAGTGCCAAAACAACACAACTTTATCACTCTAACAAAAAGTGATGCACAAATATACATTGTTTTTAAAAACCCTAAAATAAATATCAGTTTTTTTATAACTACCCAATTGTCTATTTGTACATACATTGTATCTTTGCACTCTTATTTAACAAAAGAAATTTACAAAGCAAATGCAATTATCAGAACAAGAAGTTGTACGTAGAGAAAAGCTCGCAAAATTAAAAGAGTTGGGTATCAATCCTTA
>CAXBAC010000119.1:0-7436 GCA_963973485.1 uncultured Polaribacter sp.
AAAATATGCTTTAGAAGCCATTGAAAACGCAAAAGCAGGTAAAGAAATTAAACCAAAAAGAAATACAAACCCTGTAATTACACCTAAAGAATTAACTGAAGCATTTTCTATAAATAAGAGCTTGCACTCAGCTTATCAACAACTTACTTTATCTAAAAAAAGAGAATATAGTGAATATATTGCAACTGCAAAAAGAGACACTACTAAACTAGCAAGACTGCAAAAAATAATTCCACTTATTTTAGAAGGTAAAGGCTTGAATGATAAGTATAAAAAGGGTTAACGAACTATTATTTTTTCAATAGTTGATGTTGAATCGCATCTAGAAATATATAAACTTACGTTTTCTAATTCGTTTTTACCTGTTACAAAATATTCTGCACAAGGCTTTTTTCTTTGTTTGCTTTTGCCAAAATCAACATCACCAAAATTTAGAATTTTAGCAATTTTAAGGGAATCAATATTAGCGTTTTTCATTGTGTTTTTTGCTTCTTCAGAATAAACTCGATCTCTTATTCTAATGGTTTTTAGCGTTCTTGCATCCATACCATAATCAAAAGTTGCATTTTTCTTTTGCCAAAAAAAATACACACC
Organism: uncultured Polaribacter sp.; assembly: GCA_963973485.1. Lineage (GTDB taxonomy): Bacteria > Bacteroidota > Bacteroidia > Flavobacteriales > Flavobacteriaceae > Polaribacter. Next base: position 595 of record CAXBAC010000119.1, read on the forward strand.
TATTGAACTTATAGAAGCACCAACTAAAAAATATCCTATTCTCTTAAGTAACATTCGTTATTATTGAATTGCAAATTTAATATTTTTAAGTCGGATAAAGGTTTACAAAATCAATAAATTGATATCTCTAAAAGGCAAATCGAACCAATCTGCAACAGTTCTGTTTGTAAGAATCCCATGATAAAAATACATTCCGTTTCTTAAACTTTTATCATAACGTGCTGCGTTTTCAAATCCACCTTCGTCTGCTATATTCAACAAATAAGGAGTAAAAATATTACTAATTGATACTGAAGCTGTTCTAGAATATCTTGCAGGAATGTTAGGTACACAATAATGAATTACACCGTGTTTAACAAAAGTTGGTGTGTTATGTGAGGTAACTTTAGAGGTTTCGAAACAACCACCTCTATCAATGCTTACATCAACAATAATTGCGCCTTCTTTCATTGTTTCAATCATGTCTTCTGTTGCACAAATAGGAGATCTATTTTTACCTCTAATGGCTCCAATTGTAACATCGCAACGCATTAAAGCTTTGGCAACAGACTTGGGTTGCAAAGTAGATGTGTAAATTGGTGATGGTAAACAATGTTGTAGTTTTCTTAGTTTAGAAATAGAGTTGTCAAAAACTTTTACTCTTGCTCCAAGCCCTAAAGCTGTTCTTGCTGCAAACTCTCCTACAGTACCTGCACCAAAAATAACAACGCTTGTTGGTGGTACACCACCTATGTTTCCAAATAGCAACCCATTTCCTTTGTTAACACCGCTCATTAATTCACCTGCAATTAATACTGATGCAGTTCCTGCAATTTCACTTAGGGATTTAACGACAGGAAAAGTATTGTGCTCATCTTTTATATAATCAAAAGCTACAGCTGTAATTCTTTTTTTAGCTAAACATTCAAAATACTTTTTAGATTGTGTTTTTAGTTGCAGAGATGAAATGAGAACAGTTTGCGGATTCATATACTCAATTTCCTTTTCTGTTGGTGGCGCTACTTTTAATACAATATTGCATTTAAAAGCTTCTTCTACATCATAAGATATTTTTGCACCAGCTTCTGAGTATTCTTTATCTGTAAAGTTAGCTCCTTCACCTGCGTTTGTTTCTACAACAATTCTATGACCATTAGCGGTTAAAGCTGTAACAGCATCTGGTGTTAAACAAACACGTTTTTCGCCTAAATTAGTTTCTTTTGGCAAGCCAATAAATAGTTCTCCTTTTTTCTTTTTTACCTCTAACATTTCTGTTTGTGGTAATAACTCTTCTTTACTAAAAGGAGAAAACTGACTCATAAATTGGATTTTATTTTAACTGAATGTTGCGTTTTCCATTTTCTAAAAGAGAAAGATGGATCTCAACAGCATCTAAAGGTAATAAATTTTCGATATTTTCTGGCCATTCAATAAAACACCAATTATTATTGTATATGTAATCTTCGAATCCCATATCTAAGGCTTCTTCTTCATTAGTTATTCTATAAAAATCGAAATGAAAAACACTTTCCTTAGTTTTAGTTTCATATTCATTAACCAAAGAAAAAGTAGGAGAGGAGATGTTATCTAAAACACCTAATTGATTGCACATTTCTTTTATTAACGTTGTTTTACCAACCCCCATATCACCATAAAAAAGTAAAACTTTATTATTAACTGTTGATAAGACTTCTTTTGAAATGTTCTTTAAATCGTCTAAAGAATAGTTTTTATTCATGTTGGTAAAAGTAAATAACATTTTTTATAAACTAAAATGCTGAATTAGATTAAAATTGAATAAAAGTTTTTAATCAAATTAGATTAGTTAAAAAATTAATATATTATTTTGGAGAATAAACAACACAAGGAATAATTACTTCTTCTAAAGAAATGCCTCCATGCTGATAGGTGTTTTTATAATATTTTACAAAGTGATTAAAGTTGTTTGGATAGGCGAAAAATAAATCGTCTTTTGCAAAAATAAATGGAGCATTCATAGCAACTGTTGGTAAAAAAATATCTTTTGGATTTCGGACAGCATACACATCTTTTTCTTCGTAAGTAAGACTTCTACCTGTTTTATACCTTAGGTTAGCGCTAATGTTTTTATCTCCTATAACTTTTGTTGGGTTTTTACAATTAATGGTTCCATGGTCTGTAGTAATGATTAATTTTTGACCTAAATTTTGTGCTTTCTGAATAATTTCGAATAATGGTGAATTTTTAAACCAACTTAAAGTTAAACTTCTATAAGCTTTATCATCTCCTGCTAATTCTTTTATTACTTCCATTTCTGTTTTAGAATGCGATAGCATATCTACGAAATTATACACAATTGTGGTCAAGTCATTTTGCTTAGTTCCATTGTAATTGTCTGCTAATTCTTTTCCGCTTTTTAAGGTTGTAATTTTATAATACTCATGCTTAATATCTAAACTTAAACGTTTTATTTGTGCTGTTAAAAAATCATTTTCATGCAAATTCATACCTCCTTCATCAGTATCATTTTTCCAAAAATTTGGATAGCGTTTTTCAATTTCTGATGGCATTAAACCAGAAAAAATAGCATTTCTAGCATATTGTGTTGCTGTAGGAAGTATAGAAAAATAAGAATACTCTTCTTCTTTTTTATAATAATTATTAAGCAATGGTTCTAAAACTCTGTATTGATCGTACCTTAAATTATCAATAACAACCCATAAAACACCTTGATCTTTGTTAAGTTCTGGAACAACATAATCTTTAAAAAGCGTATGAGAAAATGTGGGTTTATCATTCGCAGTTAAAAAATCTTGATAGTTCTTTTTAATAAATTTAAAGAATTGATTATTAGCTTCTTGTTTTTGACTTTCTAAGATACCCAACATACCAGCATCACTGATGTTTTCGAGCTCTAACTCCCAATGAATTAATTTTTTATACAATTCTATCCATTCTTCATAAGAATTTACCATAGCCAAATCCATAGCTATTTTTCTAAATTCTTGTTGATAACTAGAAGTCGTTTTTTCAGACACCAATCTAGAATTGTCTAAGTTCTTTTTTAAACTTAATAGAATCTGACTTGGATTCACAGGTTTAATCAAATAATCTGCAATTTTAGAGCCTATGGCTTCTTCCATGATGTATTCTTCTTCACTTTTTGTTATCATTACCACAGGTAAATTTGCCTGTTTTTGTTTAATTTCTGCAAGTGTATCTAAACCAGTTAAACCTGGCATATTTTCATCTAAAAAAACAATATCAAAATTCTGTTCTTCAACTAAATCTATAGCATCAGCACCATTAGTGCAAGTAGTAACGTTATAGTTTTTTCTTTCAAGAAATAAAATATGAGGTTTTAATAACTCAATCTCATCATCAACCCATAAAATCTGTATGTTGCTCATAGTTTCTTTTTTATAATACTTCAACGATAAAAGTACAGCATTGTTATACATCTCATGTTTTTAAAATGATAAAAAAATGCTAAAAAAGTCTTATCATAAACTATATAAAGGTTAGTAGAATTAAAAATATTCAGTTTCAAAATTTTAAAATTGATTTCGTAAAACTTGTAATCTAGTTACATAAAATCGTAATTTGCATCAAATTGTAAAACTCTTTCTTTTGAAGAAAAAAAAACCGAATAAACTCAAAATTTTAAACGATCCCATTTACGGATTTATTCAAATTCCGAATTCTCTTATTTTCGATATTATAGAACATCCTTATTTTCAGAGATTAAGAAGAATAGCTCAAATGGGGTTTTCTAGTTTGGTATATCCAGGTGCAAATCACACGCGTTTTCATCATGCCATTGGGTGTATGCATTTAATGCAAAAAGCTGTTCGAGTATTACGTTTTAAACAGATAGAGATTTCTAAAGAAGAAGAAAATGCCTTGTGTATTGCTATTTTATTGCATGATATTGGTCATGGTGCTTTTTCACATGCCTTAGAACATAGCATTGTAAATGGAATATCACATGAAGAAATATCTTTAAAATTTATGAAGTCTTTAAATGATGAATTTGAAGGACAATTAAGTTTAGCTATTGAAATTTTTGAAGGTAATTATCATCGTAAATTTTTATGCCAATTAATTTCTAGTCAATTAGATATTGATCGTTTAGACTATTTAAGACGTGATAGTTTTTATACAGGAGTAACAGAGGGAAACATTTCATCAGATAGATTAATTGCTATGATGAATGTTAAAAACGATGCTTTAGTTATAGAACAAAAAGGAATTTATTCAGTTGAAAAATTCCTTATTGCAAGACGACTAATGTATTGGCAAGTTTACCTACATAAAACTGGTTTGGTAGCAGAAAATATTTTAGTAAACATATTAAAAAGAGCGAAAACATTAGCTGAGAAAGGAGAGGAGCTTTTTGCAAGTTCTGCCTTGCATTATTTTTTATATAACAAAATTGATGCTGATAATTTCTCTGATACTACTTTAAAGATGTTTTCAAAATTAGATGATTTTGATATTTTATCAGCTATAAAAGAATGGACCAATCATTCAGATAAAGTGCTTTCTTATTTATCAACAATGATGGTAAATAGAGAGTTATTGAGAATTGAAATTCAGAAAAATGAATTTGCTCCAGAGAAGATTGAAAAACTCAAAAATAAAGTTTCAAAAAAACTACAAATTAGTAAAGAGGAATGTAATTATTTTGTTTTTTCAAGAGAAATAAAAAATACAGCATATCAATCTAAACAACCCATTTATATTTTAAGTAAAAAAGGTAAAGTAAAAGATATTGCAAAAGCATCAGATCAATTAAACTTGCAAGCCTTAACAAAACCCGTAGTAAAATATTTTATTTGTTACCCAAAGTAAAAATGATATTAGCCAAATACCTATAAATTTTATACTTTTGCGTTTGATGAAATTTACAGCACAACAAATAGCAGATATTTTAGAAGGAGAAGTTGAGGGAAACCCAAATGAAGAAGTTTCTAAATTATCTAAAATAGAAGAAGGTGAACAAGGTTCTCTAACTTTTTTATCCAACCCTAAGTACAATGCTTTTTTGTACACTACAAATGCTTCTATTGCTATTGTAAACAAAACTTTTCAACCAGAAAAAAAGATAACAGCTACTTTAATTAAAGTAGAAAACGCTTACAAGTCTTTTTCAAAATTATTAGAATTTTACAACGAGGTTAAAAACAATAAAACAGGTAGAGAAAATCCTCATTTTATTGCTGATTCTGCAACAATTGGAGAAAATGAGTACTTAGGTGCTTTTTCTTATATTGGAGAAAATGTGAAGATTGGAGAAAATGTAAAAATCTATCCGAACACTTATATAGGTGATAATACCACAATTGGAGATAATTGTGTTGTTTTTTCTGGAGTAAAAATATATTCAGAAACACAAATAGGCAACAATTGTAAGATTCACTCAGGCTGTATAATTGGTTCAGATGGCTTTGGGTTTGCTCCAAATGAAGAAGGTCATTTTAAAGCTATTCCTCAAATTGGTAATGTAATTATTGAAGATAATGTTGATATTGGCTCTGGTTCTACCATAGACAGAGCTACATTGGGATCTACAATAATAAGACAAGGCGTAAAACTAGACAACCAAATACAAATTGCTCACAATGTAGAAGTGGGTAAAAATACTGTTATTGCAGCTCAAACTGGTATTGCAGGGTCTACTAAAATAGGTAAAAACTGTATGATTGGAGGTCAAGTTGGTATTGCAGGTCATTTAACTTTGGGTGATAATTTACAAATCCAAGCGCAATCTGGTATCAGTAAAAATTTAAAAAGCGGGTTAAAGGTACAAGGAACCCCTGCATTTGATTATGGAGATTATTTCAAATCTTATGTATATTTTAAAAATTTGCCAAAAATAATGTCATCAATCAACAAAATAGAAAAAGAACTAAATACTCAAGCAAAAGTTTAAAGTAATGAGTAAGAAACAAAAAACAATTCAGAAAGAAGTTACATTATCTGGTGTAGGTTTACATACAGGTAATACTGTGTCTATGACACTAAAACCAGCTCCAATTAATCATGGTTTTGCTTTTAGCAGGGTAGATTTGGAAGGCAAACCAACAATTGAAGCAAAGGCAGAATATGTTGTAACAACCCAAAGAGGAACAAATTTAGAAAAAAACGGAGTTCAAATTCAGACTTCAGAACACGTACTTGCAGCAGCAGTTGGTCTTGATATCGACAATTTGTTAATCGAAATAAACGCTTCAGAACCTCCAATTATGGATGGTTCATCTAAATACTTTATAGAGGCTTTAGAAAAAGCAGGCATTCAAGAACAAGAAGCAGAAATAGAAGAATACGTTGTTAAAGAAATCATTTCTTATAAAGATGAAATTTCTGGAAGCGAAATAATTTTAATGCCATCAGACGAATACCAAGTAACAACTATGGTAGATTTTGGTACAAAGATTCTAGGTACTCAGAATGCAACTTTAGATAATATTGCTGATTTTAAAGAAGAAATTGCAGATGCTAGAACATTTAGTTTCTTACACGAAATTGAAATGTTATTAGAAAATGACTTGATTAAAGGTGGCGATTTAAATAATGCAATTGTTTATGTTGATAAGGAATTATCAGACAGTACCATGCAAAAGTTAAAGAAAGCATTTAAAAAAGATGATATTTCTGTTAAGCCAAATGGTATTTTAGACAATCTAACTTTACATTGGGCAAACGAAGCTGCTCGTCATAAATTATTAGATGTTATTGGCGATTTAGCTTTAGTAGGTACAAGAATTAAAGGTAAAGTAATTGCAAATAAACCTGGCCATTTAGTAAACACTCAATTTGCTAAAAAGTTGGCTAAAATTATAAAAGCAGAGAAAAGAAATAATATTCCTACTTATGATTTG
>CAXBAC010000120.1:0-7421 GCA_963973485.1 uncultured Polaribacter sp.
AAATTTTGAATTGGCTCTAAAATGATCGTAACTTGATCTAAACCCGTAACTTACATAAAATCCGTTATCAACAAAATAATTTAAATTATACCTTAGATTATCACCCAAAATTAAATTGATTGAAAACAAATCGTTTTTACCAAATAATCTTTTATGATTATAATTTGCTAAAACACCAGATTTGTATAAAAAGTCGTAATGTACACCTAACTTTAGATTTGCTTTTTCATTAGACTCATTTAATTTAAAACTCAATAAATAAGTACCATCTACTTTTTTAATACAGTTGTATGAAATTTTAGTGTAATTTCTGGTAGCAGAAAGTAAATGTATTTTTTTTGATATTTCTTCTCTAGACAAACTATCACCTACTAAAATATTTAATTTACCTAACACATAAGCTCTAGTATAGTTTTCATTGCCTATAATACCAATATCTGAAATTAGCATTTTTTCTTTATTAATTGCTATAGCTTTTCTAGTCTTTTTATTGGTTTGTTTTGCTGCAATTTGCTTAAAAACTTCTGTATACTTTTTAGCTTCGGTTTTTCCTTTTTCTATAATTTCATTTTTTTTATCGAAATCAACAACAGAATAATTATAAATTTTTGGATGTATGTATACGTCAAGTTTTTTAATTTCCTCTTCAGTATTATTATACATTTGGTAGCTTACAATTTGGTTTAAAAGTGCCACAATTGAGTTGATTTTTTCTTTTTGAAACAGTTTCCCTTCAACATCAACACCTATAACAATATCGATCCCTTTTTCTTTAATAATACTAACAGGAAAGTTATTAGCAATACCACCATCAACAAGTAATTTACCATCTATTTCTACAGGATTTAAAAGTGATGGAAAAGACCCACTTGCTCTAAGTGCCATAGGTAAAGAGCCGCTTTCTAATATTACTGGTTTACCATTTTCTACATCTGTAGCTATACAAAAAAAAGGTGTAGCTAACTTAGAAAAATCTTGGTTTCCATCTAAAGATTCAATTAACTCGAGCAATAAGTTTAAAACATTTTGTCCTTTAGAAACTGCTTTTGGAAACCCAACTTTACCCTTGTTTACAGGTAAAGTAATTACAGTTTTTTCTCCATATTCTTTTTCAAAAAAAGTTTCGGAACTCCTTGGAATTCTATCTCTTAATAGAGTTAAAAAATCAGTTTTTAAAACAATTTCTTCTATTTGATTTGCAGAATAACCAGCAGCATAAAGTCCGCCAATAATAGCACCCATACTTGTACCTCCAATATAATCTAAGTGAATACCTGCTTTATCAATTTCTTTTAAAACACTAATGTGCGCAAAACCTTTTGCACCTCCACCACTTAAAACCAGCCCTACCTTAGGCTGTTTTTGTTGACCATAAATAAACAATGGTAATAAGAATAAGAGAATTAATATTTTAGTTTTCATCGTTTTTTGTTTGATGATAATAATTGTAAACTTTTAATGCTCTAGCATTACCAATAACTGCTTTTAATTCTTCAAAAGTAGCTTCTTTAACACGTTTCGCAGATTTAAATTTACGTAATAAATTGGTAATCGTTTGTTTACCCACATCTGGAATTTGCTCCAACTCACTTTGTATAGCACTTTTACTACGCTTGTTTCTATGAAAAGTAATTCCAAATCTGTGAGCTTCGTTTCTTAAAAACTGCGTAATTTTTAGTGTTTCTGATTTTTTATCTAAATATAAAGGTATTGGGTCATCTGGGTAATAAATTTCCTCTAAACGTTTTGCAATTCCAATAATTGCAATTTTACCACGTAAACCTAAAATTTCTAAACTTTTTACTGCTGATGATAATTGGCCTTTACCTCCATCAATTACAATTAATTGTGGTAGTGATTCTCCTTCAGATAATAAACGTTTATACCTTCTAAAAACTACTTCTTCCATAGAAGCAAAATCATCTGGACCAACAACAGTTTTTATATTATAATGTCTGTATTCTTTTTTACTTGGTTTACCATCTCTAAAAACAACACAAGCAGCAACAGGGTTTGTACCTTGAATGTTAGAATTATCAAAACACTCTATATGTCTTGGCTCTTCTTTTAAGCGCAAATCTGCTTTCATCTGAGCCATAATACGTTTTACATGCCTATCAGGATCTACAATTTTAATTTGCTTTAACTGCTCTAGTTTGTAATATTTTGCATTTCGTTCAGAGAGTTCTACAATGCGTTTTTTATCGCCAACTTTTGGTACAGTTACTTTTAAATCTTCTCCTAAATTTACTTGAAAAGGCACATATATTTCTGGTGATATGGAATTGTACCTTTGTCTGATTTCAAAAATAAATAGCTCTAATAATTCTTTATTGGTTTCGTCTAATTTTTTCTTAATTTCTGTGGTATGAGATTGTATAATTGATCCATTAGAAATTTTTAAGAAATTTGCATATGCATGCGTTTCATCAGAAATAATAGAAAACACATCTACATTATTTATAGACGGATTTACAATGGTACTTTTAGCTTGATAATTGCTTAATCTGTCTAGTTTTTCTTTAATTCGCTGTGCTTTCTCAAACTCCATTTTTTCAGCAAAACTCATCATTAAAGAATTTAATCTTTCTAAACTTTCTTTAAAGTTTCCTTTAATAATATTCCTGATTTCTTTTATTGCATTATTATAATGTTCTTCTGTTTCTAAGGCTTCACAAGGCCCTAAACAATTGCCTAAATGATATTCTAAACAAACTTTGTATTTACCTGTATTAATTTTTTCTCGGCTTAAATCATATTTACAGGTTCTAAGTGTATACAACTCTTTAATGAGTTCTAACAATGCCTTTATGGTTCTAACAGAAGTATAAGGCCCAAAGTATTCTGAACCATCTTTTATAACTCTTCTTGTCATAAAAACTCTTGGAAAACGCTCTTTTTTAATGCAAATCCAAGGATAGCTTTTATCATCTTTTAAAAGTACATTATACTTAGGCTTATATTTTTTTATGAGATTATTTTCAAGCAATAACGCATCAGTTTCTGTGTTTACAACGATGTGTTTTATTGAATGAATATTTTTTACTAACACTCGTGTTTTACCACTATCGTGTGTTTTTGTAAAGTAAGATGATACTCTTTTCTTTAAGCTTTTTGCTTTGCCAACATAAATTAACTTTTCTTCTTTATTGTAATATTGATAAACTCCAGGTGAAGTGGGTAAAGTTTTTATTTGAAGTGCTAAAGAAGTATTCATACACAAAAATAACTTTTATGTAGAATTAAACAGACACAAATGTATTTTATTTAATGCTTTTTAATAAGGAAATTGAGACGCTCTTTTAAGAATCAATTGTCTGAGTTTCTTCTTTTTCTTCTTTTGGGAAAGCTTGTTTGCTAAAAATGAATAATAAAGCTACACCAATTGTAATATAAGAATCTGCTGGATTAAAAATGTATTGAAAGAATGTGTACATTTCTCCACCTATAAAAGGAATCCAATCTGGTAAAACGCCCTCCCAAATTGGAAAGTAAAACATGTCTACAACTTTACCAAAAAACAACTTACCATCTGTAGTTTCTGGAAATAATGTGGCTACACTATTTCTAGGGTGATTAAAAATTACACCATAAAAAATTGAGTCTATAATATTACCAACTGCACCAGAAAATATTAATGAAATACCAATAATTACTGCATTGTGTACTTTACGTTTTATATTACTTGCAAGCCAATATACTAGAGCAGCAACTGCTACAATTCTAAAAAGTGTTAAAAATAATTTACCTCCTTTACCTCCAAATTCAAAACCCATGGCCATTCCATTATTTTCTACAAAATGGATCCTAAACCAATCGAAAACTACAACTTCTTCTCCTAAAACAAAGTGTGTTTTTACATAGATTTTAATTACTTGATCTAAAATAATAGCAATAAGAACAGTAAGAATAGCAATCGTCTTTTTTGACATTTTTTTTTATTTTGAAGTCACAAAAATAATAATATTATTGCGTTTATTGTGTGGTTAAGAAAATATTAGCTTTTATAGAAGTTATTGATACTTCTTTTAGTTTACTTTCTATTACTTTATTATACTTTTTCTGATACAAAACATCATCAATTTCAATTTTACCTGTGTTAGAAATTACATTAATATTTGCGCTTTTTACTTTTGCATAAACATTTCCTGAATACAATTTTAAGATAACATTTGATTGTATTGTGTTTAGTTTTACAATTCCATTATCAATATAAATAGCAAGATCGTTATTGTAATTAACTGATTCAATATCTACATTTTCACCAAAAATATATACTTTTTTATTTTTAGGTATTTTTACAATTGCAGAGGCTCTTTGCAAACGTTTGGTTATGAATTTTCTAAAAATAACTTCTCTAGTTTGAGTTCCTTCAAAATCGAACTTAACATTTATCTTGCTAGGTTGTTGTTCAATTTTTATCAATTGATCATCATAACTTTCTGCTTGCAAGGCTATTTCTAAAAAACCTGTGGATGAATTTTCTAAAATAATATTGTCTAAACCTTTGGTATAAATATTAATTTCATCTGCATTGGTTTGCAGTTTTTTCAATACTTTTTTCTGTGAAAAACAGAGCGTTTGAGACGTTAATAATATGAATAGGAAAAATTTTCTCATAAAAAAAGCTTCTAAAAAGAAGCTTTATAAATTTTAAATGATTACTTATTGAGCTCTTTTAGCTTCAATGCTTAATGTTGCATGAGGCACTAATTTTAAACGCTCTTTCTGAATTAATTTACCAGTAACTCTGCAAATACCGTACGTTTTATTTTCTATACGTAATAAGGCGTTTTTTAAATCTCTTATAAACTTTTCTTGTCTAATTGCTAACTGAACATTTGCTTCTTTACTCATTACTTCAGAACCTTCATCAAAAGACTTAAAAGAAGAAGAAGTATCATCTGTACCATTTCCAGCATCATTTTTATATGAAGCTTCTAATAAAGCCAAATCTTCTTTAGCTCTAGCAATTTTCTTTTCTATTATTTCTTTAAATTCTTGTAAATCTTCTTCTGAGTATTTTACTTTTACATCTGACATACCCTTAATTTTTTTTTATTAATATTTTACTTTTTATAGTATCGAACTCAATATCTGTACCATTTGCTAACTCATCAACAAAAACTAAATCTGTAGTTAATGTTTCACTCATAATATATGCTTTATTATCAGTAATCGCTTCTTGTAGATTTTCGAAATTTAAAACCGTTAATTGAATTTTATCAGTTACTTCTAAACCTGCATCTTTACGTGCATTCTGAATTCTGTTTACCAATTCTCTTGCAACACCTTCTTTATGCAAATCTTTAGTAATAGTAACATCTAAAGCCACTGTTAAAGCACCTTCATTAGCTACTAACCAACCTTCGATGTCTTTTGATGATATTTCTACATCTGCGAGTTCTAAAGTAATATTTTTTCCATTAACTTCTATAGAAATGTTTTTATCTTTCTCTATTTTGTTAATATCTTCTTGCGTAAATTTCTGAACTGCTGCTGCAATAAAACGCATGTCTTTACCAAACTTAGGACCTAAAGCTTTAAAATTAGGTTTAATTTGCTTGATTAAAATATCTGATGCATCTTCTAGCAACTGAATTTCCTTGATATTTACTTCGTGTTTTATCAAGTTTTCTACCGCTAAAATTTCTTCTTTCTGCTGAGCATTATCAACAGGAATCATAATTTTTTGTAATGGCTGACGCACTTTTATCTTCTCTTTTGCTCTAAGTGATAATACTAAAGATGATATTGTTTGTGCGTTTTCCATTTTACGTTCTAAGCTTTTATCCACAAAGCTTTCATCGAACTTAGGGAAATCTGATAAATGGATGCTTTCTGATTGCTCTTTTTGTGTTACCGAATTTAAATCTTGATACAAGCGATCCATAAAAAACGGTGCAATTGGTGCTGCTAATTTTGCAACAGTCGTCATACAAGTATATAAAGTTTGGTAAGCAGAAATTTTATCTGTTTCGTAAGTACCTTTCCAAAAACGTCTTCTACTTAAACGTACATACCAGTTACTTAAGTATTCTTGTGTAAAATCTGATATTGCTCTTGCAGCTCTTGTTGGCTCATAATCTGAATAGAATGTATCTACTTTGTTGATTAACGTGTGTAATTCAGATAAAATCCATCTGTCTAATTCTGGTCTTTCGTTTAAAGCAATATCTGCTTCTTTATAAGCAAAACCATCAATATTGGTATATAAACTAAAAAAAGAATAGGTGTTGTAAAGCGTTCCAAAAAACTTACGTTTTACTTCTTCTATACCTTCTAAATCGAATTTTAAATTATCCCAAGGATTTGCATTAGAAATCATGTACCATCTTGTGGCATCTGCACCATAAGTGGATAATGTTGTAAACGGATCTGCTGCATTGCCTAATCGTTTAGACATTTTATGACCGTTTTTATCTAAAACCAATCCGTTTGAAACTACATTTTTATATGCAACATCATCAAAAATCATTGTTGCAATTGCATGTAATGTATAGAACCAACCACGTGTTTGGTCTACACCTTCTGCAATAAAATCTGCTTTTCTCCAAGTGTTGTCTACCAATTCTTTATTCTGAAAAGGATAGTGCCATTGAGCATAAGGCATAGAACCAGAATCGAACCACACATCTATTAAGTCAGATTCACGTTTCATAGGTTGTCCTGTTGATGAAACTAAAGTAATTTCATCTACTATATTTTTATGCAAATCTATTTTGGCATAGTTTTCATCAGACATATTTCCGATTTCAAAATCTTCAAAAATATCTTTATCTAAAACTCCAGCTTCAACAGCTTTTGCCATTTCTTGTTTTAATTCTTCTACAGAACCAATACAGATTTCTTCTTTACCATCTTCGGTTCTCCAAATTGGCAATGGAATTCCCCAATAACGAGATCTAGATAGATTCCAATCGTTTGCATTTGCTAACCAATTTCCAAAACGACCAGTTCCTGTAGATTCTGGTTTCCAGTTGATAGTTTTGTTTAGGTCATGCATTCTATCTTTAACATCAGTTACTTTGATAAACCAAGAATCTAATGGATAATATAAAATTGGCTTGTCTGTTCTCCAACAATTTGGATAACTGTGTTTGTATTTTTCTACTTTAAACGCTTTGTTTTCGTTCTTCAGCTTTAACCCTAAACGTTCATCTACAGATAAATAATTTTGCTGATTTTTTATAACAGATTGCATGCGCTCTTGCTGATTTTTTAACTCAGCCTCGAGTTCATCTTCATTTAGATATTCTGCTTTAACGTGTTCATTTGCAAAACCGTAAACCTCATCATACACTTCTGGTCTAAACTTACCTTGCAAATCTACTAACGGAACTAAATTATCATTCTCGTCTTTTACCAATAAAGGCGGAATTTCTGGTGATGCTTGCTTAGAAACTAAAGCATCATCTGCT
>CAXBAC010000121.1:0-7397 GCA_963973485.1 uncultured Polaribacter sp.
GTAGTTTATACGAAATTACAGGAAATGCAGCTTCTCATTTACAATTTCATGTTACAGATAGCACAAATCATTTTATAAAAGGTTCTTTGTATTTTTATGCAAAACCAAATTACGATTCTATTTTACCAGCAGTAGAATATATTAAAACAGATATTTTAGAGCTCATAGAAACTCTTGAGTGGAAAAAGTAAAACATTACACTATATCCATTTTCTTTAAAAGAAAAGAAGCGTTCATATTTTTGCAAATTCCTGCCTTTAATTTATAATCGAAATAGAGTTCGTTGTTATTAATTTCTGCCTCAAAATAATAGTTTTTAATGGTAGAAAATTCATTTTCTAATTCACACAAACTAACATCGTGAGTTGCTATAATTCCTGTTGATTTAGATTTTGTCAATTTTTCTATAAACTGTTTGGAGCCAATAGCTTTGTCTTTACTATTTGTACCCTTTAAAATTTCATCTAAAATGATAAAATATTTTTCAGTTTTTATAGCATCAACTATAAACTTTAAACGTTTTAATTCAGAATAAAAATACGACTCATCTTCTGTAAGTGAGTCTGAGGTTCGCATACTTGTAATTAATTTTATAGGATGATATTGAAAACGTTCTGCACAAACAGGCAAACCACAATTTGCCATAACTATTGCTAAAGAAACTGTTCTTAAAAAGGTACTTTTCCCAGCCATATTTGCACCAGTTATGATAAAAAACTGAGCATCATCAATTACAAAATCATTATCAACTCTTTTATCAACTTTTAACAAAGGATGTCCTAAATCTTTAGCCTTTAAGGTCTCTTTATCAGTTGTAATTTCTGGAAACACAAACTCAGCATGATTAAAATTAAAGTTAGCAAACGAATTCTGAGCATCAAAATAAGCAACAACCTCAAACCATTTTTGCACAGTTTGTTTGTATTTTGAAATCCACTTTTCTGTTTTACATGCATTTAAAATATCCCAAAGAAAAAATGCATTACCAAAAACAGCGATTATAATATTGTTTCTATTATCAAAAGCATCTACAATTTTAGAAAACTCTTTAAAAATAAGAGAAGCTTTTTTATCTTCTGATTGAATTATTTTTTGATGATTTTTTAAATGTTTAGACTTAAAATTCTCTTTTTCAATTTCATTTAATAGCAAGTGGTATTGTTTAAAAGTATCACCCAAAATTGTTGTATCTGAATATAATTTGTTCGTTTTTTTTAAGAATTTTCCTGTGATAGCCAGACCTAAAAAAAACCAAATTAATAATATAGAAAAAGGAATAATTCCAAAAGAAAACAACCCAATTACAACCACAGAACAAATTGAAAATACTACTTGTAAAGTGTTTAAAAATGATGGGAAAGCAGTGTTGTAATTTAAAATCCAATTTTTTATAAAAGTTGACGATTCTTTAACTTGAACCAAACTTGCTAAGGCAGTAAAGTGTTGACGCCATTTTACTTTTGATGATAGCTCTTGTATTGCGTCTTGTTTTTGTAAAATGTCATTAATAGAATTCTCTGTTAGTTTTTCTGCTAAAAATAGTTTTCCATCAATAGTAGCTGTTCTATTTAGATATTGAAAGAAAGAACCTTTCCCAAACAAATCAATATCATTACTATAAAAATGAGTAGGGTTTACAAACTCATTACCTGTTTCTAATTGATGAAAATTCCCATTTAAAACGTTAATTTCTGTAGTATTAATTTTAATTTTTGCATCAACTATTGCTTTTTTATTTTTTAGTGAAATAAACCTAACTATTAAAAAAGAAAATAATAGCACACCTATTAAAGCTATTGTAAACACAGAAAAGTAATTATCAAAAGTTAAGTAAACTAAATAACTACTTATTAAAAATACAAGAAATCGAAGTATGCCTAATTGAAACAATTGTTTTTTTAAAACAAGAGATTGTTTTTCTAAATCAGTTTTTTGTTGATTGTATAATGCTAAGGGATTGCTCATGAAAACTATTTATAGCTAGAAATTCCGCCAGTTAAATTTAGTACTTTTAATTCTGGATATTTTTTCTTTAATCTTTCTGTGGCTCTGTAGCTATTGAATCCTCTTTGACAAACCATTACATAAGTTTTGTTGAAATCTACATCAATTTTAGCAGCATCAAAATTATTGATGTGTATAGTTTGATTGACTTCGAAAGGTAATTTTAAATTGTTTAACACAGCAATAATTTCAATATTTTCATCACCCAGTTTTTCTTTTAAGGTTTCTGGTGCAATTTGCCAAAGAGGATTTTGATTTGCGCAAGCAGCATCTACATACGTTTGCACTTTGAAGATTTTACTAATTTTATCTTTATTAAAAATAGATTTCAATTTCATTTTTAACTGTGTATTTTGTAGAGAATTGTAAACCAATAACTCATTTATTAACGGTTTTCCAACTCCAGTAATCAACTTTAAAACTTCATTAACTTGAGCTGTTCCAATCAATCCCACAATAGCATTTAGAGTTCCTGCTTCTTCACAATTAGGAATATCTGTAGCCATTTCTGGAAACGCATCTCTTAAATTTGCGGAATAACTACCATCATTTTGTTGCACATTAAAGGTAGCTACATAACCATCAAACTTATACAAAGAACCATAAATTAAAGGCTTGTTTTGCATAACGCAAGCGTCGTTTAATAAGTATTTTGTTGGCAAAGAATCTGTGGCATCAACCACAACATCTATATTTTCTAGCAACTCAAAAATATTGTCTTTAGAAACAGCTTTATTGGTAACTTCTATTTCTGTAAAAGGTGCTCTTTGTTGTATAAATTTACGTAAAATTGCTGCTTTTGGTTTTCCAACATCATCTAACGAATAAAAAACTTGCCTGTGCAAATTAGTTACATCAACAGTATCAAAATCTACTAAATGAATATTTCCTACGCCACTTGATGCTAAATACACAGCAATTGGACTTCCTAAACCTCCACAACCAACCACCAAAACTGAAGCTTTTTGTAATTTTTGTTGCCCAACCTCACCTATTTCTGATAAAGTAATTTGACGTTTGTAAAGTTGATTTTTTGTAGGTTTCATTTATGAATTTATCTCTTCTTTTGCTGCTTTAAATTCTTTTGGTGTGTTTATATTTCTAATAAAATCGTCATCAATTTCTACAATTTCTACATCAGAATTGATTAACATTTTACGAGGACAAGAATAACCTTGAGCTAAATACTGTAATAAAATAGGATATGCTTTGGGCTCATAAATGGTAATTAAGGGCTCAACAAATTCTTTGAATTTCCCTTTTATTGCAGTTGCGACTTTAGATGGATTTCTATGTTTTAAAAGCAATTGAATAATTTCTTCGTTCACAAAAGGCACATCTGTAGCCAACACAAACCAAGCTGAATTTGGGTCTTTTTGAAACGCTGAACATATGCCTCCAAAAGGACCTAGATTTATAAATTTATCTGAAATCTCATTTTCATTACTACTTTCTTGAACCGAATAAAATGTTTCTAAATTATTATTTTCAAGTAATTCTTTAACATGTTTTTTTTGAGGTTTTCCAAAATAATTGAGTTCAGATTTATCTGTACCCATTCTTGTACTTTTTCCGCCAACCAAAACCAAACCTTTTATGGGAGCAGTTTTTTCTTGAACTAAATTATTTATGTGATTCGTAATTTTATCAATCTCATTAATGGTGTAGCAATGTTTGTTTTTAATATTTGGATATTTCTCCACTAAAAAGTCAAAAAACTCAGTTTCTGAATCTAATTTGATAATAAATTGAATATTATTTAATTGATCTAATCGCTTTAAAACTGATGCTTCTTTTGCTTCGTCTAAAATTAAAATTTGTTTTGTTCCTTGGTAATGATTTCCATTGATAAAAACATAATCAAATTGCGCAAAATCTAGTCTTTGTTGATATTTATTTATACCTCCAGTAGTTGTGATTTGCAAATTTCCTTCATGATGAAAAACATATTCTGACAGCTTGTTTTTTACTACATCCTTTGCATGAGAAGCATCAAAATACGCTAATTTATAGTTGTTTAAGTTTTGAGAAACTTTAAAAACTAAATCTGAAATGATATCACATTTTGCGCCTAAAATAGCAATTTCATTAGGTGCATAATTATCATTATTTCTTCTTACTAAGTTGGTATGTTTTTGATGTTTAGCCATTTTTAATATCCGATTTTCCTCCTGTTTTTTCTAGCAATTTCACTTCTTTAATTATCATTTTCTGACTGATGCTTTTACACATGTCATAAATCGTTAAACATGCAATATTTGCACCTGTTAAGGCCTCCATTTCTACTCCTGTTTTGCCTGTAATTGTAACCTTACAAATAACATCTACATGTTCATCATCTGTAATATTTATGTCTATGTCCACCCCATTAATTAATAAAGGATGACACATAGGAATTAAATCTGAGGTCTTTTTAACACCCTGAATTCCTGCAATAATAGCCGTTTGAAAAACTGGTCCTTTTTTGGTAATTAACTCGTCATTTGAAAAATGAGCAATTACTTCTTTTCCTAAAAACATCGTTGCTTTTGCAATGGCTGTTCTTTTGGTAATTTTCTTGTCAGAAACATTTACCATTTTAGGATTTCCTTTTGAATTTAAATGACTAAAATCGCTCATTATCTATATCTTATTATTGGGTAATTCTCCCCTGTTTTAAAAACAGTTTCATCATTTGGTAAATGAATAAAAGCATCTGCATGCACCAAACTTGCTAAATCTCCAGAACCATTTCCAGTAATTGGAGTTGCCAAAGTATGACCGAATTTATCACTTAATTTAACTTGTAAAAAGTATTCTAGATTAGGTTTAAAACTCACGTCTTTAGTTAAAATAGCTGTTTCTTCTTCCATTTCTACTTCAACAGATGTAAAATACCAAGGATAAAAATACACCAAACAATTTACGAATGTTGAAATCGGATTCCCAGGAAATCCGAACACATTACAGTTGGCAGTTTTTCCATAGAAAAAAGGTTTACCTGGTCTTTGAGCTACTTTATGAAATAGTTTTTCTCCCCCTAATTCGTCAAAAACTTCTGGTAAAAAATCAAATTTACCCTTACTTACAGCTCCACTAAACAACAATACATCGTAGTTTTCGATGAACGTTTTAATTTTTTGTTTAAGTATGGCTTTGTCATCTGTAATGTGTGCAGTTTCTGAATCTATTTTTAGCTTTTCTAGCAAAGAGACTAACGTAAATACGTTGCTTCTTCTAATTTGATGCACTTCTGGAACTTCATCAACACCAACTAATTCATCTCCTGTAGAAACAATCATTACTTTGGGTTGCTTTGCCACAGTTACTTTTGATTTACCAACAGTTGCTAAAACTCCAATTTCTGCAGCAGAAATGATTTTATTTTTCTGAATTAAAATTGCACCAGCTTTGCCATCTTTTCCTTTTTGATGGATGTTTTGAAAGTCTTTTACATCATCAATATTTATGGTTGCAAATCCATTTTCTAGTGTAACATCTTCATAACGAATTACTGCATTTGTATTGTTAGGCAAAACAGCACCTGTCATAACTTCTATACAGTTTTCATGATTTTCTAAAGAAATTTGCGGACTTCCTGCAGGCTGGATGCCTTCAATTTTAAAAGTTCTTTGTCCTTTTTGAAAGCAGTTAAAATCTATTGAAATTCCATCCATAGAAACTCTATTAAATGGCGGAAAATCTCTATCTGCAAAAATGTCTTCCTTTAAAATTCTACCTACAGATTTTAGAAACGAAACTTCTTCAACTCCAAAATTTTGAGCTGAGTTTAAAATAATGTCCTTTGCTTCTTTTACTGAAATCATACAATTATTTTTTGTTGAATTTTCTTCAATACAGCATCTCTATCATTTACAACAAAATTATATTCAGTTCCTTCTTTTGTAATTATTTTAATTCCATTATCAACTAGTTTTGCTGTTTTTCTTTTATGAATGGAATCAATATCTAAATAAATAATATTTGTTTGGCCTTTTTGAATATTTAAAGAGTGACTTTTAAAAACTAATCGCTGGTTTGTTAAAAATATTTTACCTCCAACACCTTCTAAACCTCTAAATAAATTTGCAAAAATTTCTTCTTCAATTATTTCATCATTTAATAATTCAGGCTGAATATTATCAATCCTTTTACCAATCATTTTTTTCATTGCCCAAGGAAAAATCAAAACAAATAAAACTCCAAAAAAAACTGATTGGAATAATATTGAATTTATGTTTTGATCTCTATCGAATAAAAACAAAACTATCCCATAAATAATGGCTGTAGAAACCATTGAGGTAATTTTTTGTTTCCAAGTTAATTTTAATTGAAATTCCTTTTTCATCATCTCTTTATAAAACTTTTATAAGTTTCTAACTACAAGCATTAAACCATAAAAAAGCATAATTATTAAATAAAACCAATCTCTAAAAAACGATTTTAATGTTATAAATTTTGAATTTTCTTTTTTTGATTTATCTACAGTAATAATTTGAATTATTATTAATAGTAAAGAAAACACTACTATAAAAACACCAGTTTCTGTAGCATGAACTTCGAAGATGTTTTTTAATGTATTCATATTAGCCTCCTATTGTACTCATACTTTCAGAAACATTTCCTTTTTTACGGTTTGCTTCTGCAATAAAACCATTTTTTGGTTTTTCTTTTACCAAACTTAGAAAAAGTTCTTTTAAATCTTCGTTACTTGCTCCTTTTCTGATAAAATCACGCAGATTAAAAACGCCATCATCAAACAAGCAATTTTTAAAAGTTCCAGTACTTGTAATTCGAATTCGGTTGCAATCGTTACAAATGGTTCTGGTAAATGCAGGAATTATTCCGAAAGTACCTAAGTGATTTTCAATTTTGTAATTTCTAGAAGTTGATGATTTTTCTGATTGAATTTCTTGAACCTCAAACTCAGTTTTTATCTCGTTGAGAATTTTTTTAAAGGTCCAATTTTCTTGCATTTCACGTTGCCCTTTTCCATTAAAAGGCATTTCTTCTATAAAACGCACAGCAACATTTTTATCTTTTGTTAATCTTACAAAATCAAGAATTTCATCAGTATTAAAACCAGATTGTACAACTACATTTAGTTTTAAATTTAAACTACTTTTTTCTAATAATTCGAAGGTTTTATAAACTTCTGGAAATACATCTCTTCTTGTAATTTTTGCAAATTTTTCTCTTTGCAAACTATCGATACTTAAATTGATGTTTTTTACTTTTTTAAGTTTTTCTATCCTTTCTAAATGATGCGAAATCATTGCTCCATTTGTTGTAATATTTATGGCATCTAATAAATCGTTATAAGACAACATTTCTAAAAAACCCACAAAATCTTTACGCACAAAAGGCTCTCCACCTGTTAAACGCACCTTTTTTACGCCCAATTCTGTTAACAC
>CAXBAC010000122.1:0-7223 GCA_963973485.1 uncultured Polaribacter sp.
AAGCCATTTCTAGAGAAAAAGAGGAAGTAAAAAAGTACATAGAAGATCCTTTAGTTCACGCAAAAATAAGTCCAAACTATTCTATTAAGTTTATTGAAACTGGTGAATGGGCTATTGAAAATGCACAACAATTGAAAATACCAATGTTTTTAGCACATGGAACTGCTGATAGTATTATAGATTATAAAGGCACAGAAACTTTTGCCAACAATACTACAAACGCTTCATTAAAATTATACGAAGGTGGTTATCATGAATTGCACAACGATTTGTGTAAAGAAGAGTTGTTTCAAGATATTATTGATTGGTTGAATTCTCAACTTTAATTTCCTTATTTTTGATGCTATTATGCTTCAAAAATTTACAGAACATATCTCCCTAAATTTTCCTTTTTTAAAGGATAAAAAACTATTGATAGCTATTTCTGGAGGATTAGATTCTGTAGTTTTATTTCATCTTTTGCACCAGTTAAATTATAATATTTCTTTGGCACATTGCAATTTTAAGCTAAGAGATAAAGAGAGTGATTTAGATGAAGAATTTGTTATAAACATATCACAAAAAACGTCTAATCAGATTTTTAC
Source organism: uncultured Polaribacter sp. (assembly GCA_963973485.1). Lineage (GTDB taxonomy): Bacteria > Bacteroidota > Bacteroidia > Flavobacteriales > Flavobacteriaceae > Polaribacter. The sequence continues at coordinate 585 of CAXBAC010000122.1, forward strand.
AAAAACATTTAACACCTCTACTTTTGCTAAAAAAAACAAAATCTCTACACAAATTGCTGCAAGAGCGTTACGTTACAACTGGTTTCAAGAAGTATTACATGAACATAATTTCGATTTTGTTTTAACTGCTCATCATGCAGATGACAACCTAGAAACGTTTCTCATAAACTTAACTCGTGGTTCTGGTTTAGAGGGTTTTACTGGAATTCCAGCACAAAATGGAACTATAGTTAGGCCACTTTTGCCTTTTTCTAGAGCAGATATTCTTAAATATGCTCAAGAAAACAAACTTACTTGGAGAGAAGATGCAAGTAATGCAAGCACAAAATACACTCGAAATAAAATTAGACATCAAGTAATTCCTGTGTTAAAAGAAATCAATCCAAGTATACTTTTATCTTTTGAAAAAACCATTTCGAATTTGCAAGAATCTCAACAGATTATTAAAGATAGGATTGAAACAATTTCAAATGAAGTTACTGAAGAAAAAAACAACCTCATCAGAATAGATATTGAAAAAATAAAGCAGCTTTCTAATCCAAAAGCTTATTTATTTGAGCTTTTAAAAGCTTATCAATTTACGGAATGGACTGATGTTTACAATTTACTTACTGCACAATCTGGAAAACAAGTTTTTTCGAAAACACATCGTTTGTTAAAAGATAGAGGTTTTTTAATTTTATCTGAAATAGATTTCTCGACTGCACTCGAAATGACGTTTGATATTGATGAAAACACATCAGAAATCACACATCCAATTCAGCTAACTTTTAAAGAAGTTAATAATACCTCAACAGAAAACAAACAAACCATTTATGTTGATAAAGATTTGTTAAAGTACCCTTTGCAGCTTAGAAAATGGCAAAATGGAGACTATCTTTATCCAACAGGAATGCAAGGCAAAAAGAAGTTGAGCAAGTTTTTTAAAGATGAGAAATTTTCGCTTTTAGAAAAAGAAAATGCTTGGCTACTTTGCAATGCTAATAATGAAATAATTTGGGTTGTAAATTACAGAGAAGACAGGCGATTTGCTCCAAAACAAAACACAACACACTATTTAAAAATTTCTAGTTTATAATGAAGAAATTCATCACACTATTCATCTTTTTATCAACTTTTAGTTTGCATGCACAAACTGAAAATGATCCTATAAAAATAACTACTGCTGTAGAAAAAGTATCAGAAACTGAATACGATATCATTTTTAACGCGAAACTATTTAAAGGCTGGTATTTATACTCACAATACAATCCAGAGTTTGCTTCTTTACCTTTAGAAATTACCATTCCTGAAGGAGAAAGTGGATATACTTTAGTTGGTAATGCAATTGAAGAAGACACGTTTAAAAAATATTCTGATGTTTGGGAAAAAGAAGAAATTGTCTTTAAAGATAAGGCTAAAATTACCCAAAGAATTCAATTAACTAATAAAGAAATCACTCAGGTAAAACTTAACTTCTTTGGGCAAGTTTGCGAAACTGCTTGTATAAATGTTGATGAAAGCTTTACAATTTCATTAACTGGAAGCACAATTAAAGAAACTATTTCTATTGATGAGCGAAGCAAACAACTTACACAGAAATTAAAATTAGACCTAAAAAATAAAGCACTATTAAAAGGTGCTACAAATACAGATTCAGAAAGCTCTAATGGCTTATTAAGCATCTTTTTTTTAGGTTTTATTGGTGGTTTGCTAGCCTTGTTAACTCCATGTGTTTTCCCTATGATTCCTTTAACAGTTTCATTTTTTACTAAACAATCTAAAAACAAACAAAAAGGTATTTTTAATGCTGTTTTGTATGGCTTTTTTATCGTTTTTATTTACATTTTACTAAGCTTACCATTTCACTTTTTAGACAATTTAGATCCTGAGATTTTAAATACTATCTCTACCAATGTTTGGTTAAATATTTTCTTTTTTGTGGTTTTGGTATTTTTTGCTTTTTCATTCTTTGGTTTTTACGAAATAACCTTACCAAGTTCTTGGGGTAATAAAATGGATTCTGCTTCTTCAGTTGGTGGTTTTATAGGCATCTTTTTTATGGCGTTAACCTTAGCAATTGTTTCTTTTTCTTGTACAGGCCCAATTTTAGGTTCGTTATTAGCAGGTTCATTAACTGCAGATGGTGGAGCAACACAATTAACTGCAGGTATGTCTGGTTTTGGTTTGGCTTTAGCATTGCCATTTGCGTTATTTGCTTTATTCCCAAATTGGTTAAATGCCTTGCCAAAATCTGGTGGATGGATGAATACTACCAAAGTTGTACTAGGTTTTTTAGAACTAGCTTTAGCTTTTAAATTTTTATCGAATGCAGATTTAGTGGCACATTGGGATTTACTAAAACGTGAAGTTTTTATAGCAATTTGGATGGTAATTTTTATTGGTTTAGCATTATATGCATTTGCTAAAATTAAATTTCCACACGATTCACCAGTCAAAAAATTATCATTTTCTAGAATTTCATTTGGGGTTTTAGTAATTGCTTTTGTTATTTATATTAGCCCTGGTGTTTTAAAAAATCCTACATGGAATTTAAGTTTATTAAGTGGCTTTCCTCCTCCTCAATTTTACAGTATTTACGAGCAAGAAAGCGATTGTCCTTTAGGCTTAGATTGCTATAAAGATTTTGATGAAGGCCTAGCAAAAGCCAAAGAAGTTAACAAACCAATTTTATTAGACTTTACAGGTTGGGCTTGTGTAAATTGCAGAAAGATGGAAGAGAATGTATGGAGTGAACTAGACATTTACAACACCTTAAAAAATGATTATATTTTAATTTCTTTATATGTTGATGATAATGAAAAAGAACTTCCAAAAGATCAACAATTCGACTTTTTGAAAGACAATGGAAAAATAAAGAAAATTACAACAGTTGGTGATAAATGGTCTACTTTTCAAGTAATCAACTTTAATAACGCATCACAACCTTATTATGTGTTAATGAGTCCAGATTTAGAAGTATTAAATAATGCAGAGCAATATACAGATAGAGACACCTATTATAATTGGCTGCAAGAAGGTTTACAAAACTTTAAAGACAAAAAATAACCTCTTTAAATCCATTTTATGAGAAATTCACACATCTATATTCTTGTTATTCTTTTTTTGAGCCTTTCTACAAATGCTCAAAAAAACACAAAACAATTCCCAGATGCACCAATAAGTATTTATACTTTTTCAAAGATTTCTACAGATAAAAATAGTTTTAATAGCATCAACAAAAAACTAAATTTAAACAACTTCAATTTTACTTTTGTTACTGTTATAGATAATGAGTTTAATGAATATTTAGTAGATGTAAACAATGCTTACAGAGCACAATCCAATTTTATAAATGATAATTTAAAGAGATATCAAAATAGAAATTTATTAAAAGGATTTCTAATAAAGAATGATCCAACTCGTTGGAATTTTCATTGCCCTAGTCCACTTTCTGTGCAACCCACAGAATAATAAAAAGGTATTGATACGCTTTGTGCAAAAACACATTAAAAGTAACTGCTAAGCATTATTAAAATTTTTTCTTTATTTTTAAAGAAAAAAGATGCTTGTTAAAGTTTTTGGCTCAGCCGTGTTTGGTATAGAAGCCACCACCATTACTGTAGAAGTTAATATTGATAAAGGTATTGGCTATCATTTAGTTGGTTTACCAGACAAAGCTGTAAGTGAAAGTTCTTACCGAATTTCTGCAGCGTTAAATAACAATTCGTACAAACTTCCTGGTAAAAAAATCATTATAAATATGGCACCTGCAGATATTCGCAAAGAAGGTGCTTCTTATGATTTAACTTTGGCTATGGGTATTTTAGCGGCTTCCAATCAGATAAAATCAGAGCATATTAATGAGTATCTAATTATGGGCGAGCTTTCTTTAGATGGCAGTTTACAACCCATAAGAGGTGTTTTACCCATGGCAATAAAAGCCAGAGAAGAAGGGTTTAAATATTTTATACTGCCAAAAGAAAATGCCAAAGAAGCTGCCATTGTTAACGATTTAGAAGTTTTAGGAGTTGATAATATTTTAGAAGTAATCAATCATTTTAATGGCGATGCAACAATTGAATCTATTGTTGTAGATACACGAGCAGAATTCTATAAAAATATAGACTTTCCTGAATTTGATTTTTCTGATGTAAAAGGGCAAGAGTCTATAAAACGTTGTATGGAAATTGCAGCTGCTGGTGGACATAACATCATTTTAATTGGTCCTCCAGGTTCTGGAAAAACAATGTTAGCCAAAAGATTACCAAGTATTTTACCTCCTATGACTTTGCATGAAGCTTTGGAAACCACAAAAATACATTCTGTGGTTGGAAAAACTAAAAATGATGGTTTGTTATATCAACGTCCTTTTAGAAGTCCACATCATACTATCTCAAACGTGGCTTTAGTTGGTGGAGGCCAATATCCAAGACCAGGAGAAATATCTCTTTCTCACAATGGAGTTTTATTCTTAGATGAGTTGCCTGAATTTAAACGCGAAGTTTTAGAGGTAATGAGACAGCCTTTAGAAGATAGAGATGTAACGATTTCTAGAGCAAAATTTACAGTAACCTACCCTTGTAGTTTTATGTTGGTAGCAAGTATGAATCCTAGTCCAAGTGGTTTTTTTAATGACCCAAACTCACCAATGACCTCTTCTCCACAAGAAATGCAACGTTATTTAAGTAAAATCTCTGGACCTTTACTAGACAGAATAGATATTCATATAGAAGTAACTCCTGTACCTTTTGAAAAGTTATCTGAAGAACGAAAAGGCGAATCTTCTGTAGACATTAGAAAACGAGTAACTGCAGCTAGAGAACTACAATCTCAAAGGTTTCAGGAACTAGAAAACGTGCATTACAATGCACAAATGAGTGTAAAGCAAATTCGTGAGTTTTGTAAATTATCAAACGAAAGTTTAGCATTGTTAAAAACAGCTATGGAAAAACTAAACCTTTCTGCAAGGGCTTACGATAGAATTTTAAAAGTATCTAGAACTATTGCAGATTTAGCAAGTTCATCAGAAATTTTGCCAAATCATATTGCTGAAGCCATACAATACAGAAGTTTAGATAGAGAAGGCTGGCTGGGATAAATAAAAAATTGTATCTTTAATTTTGAAAGCAAGTATATTCTCAATCACAAACAGCTTTATCTACATTTAGTAAAAAACACTACATCTTTTTAAAAACTATACTACTACTTTTAATATAATATACTAGTATATTTATCTGTATATACTACTAGTTTTCTAAACTGCATACTAACCCAAACAATAACGAGTAAGGATAGAATACAAGACGATTGCTTATCTATGAACCAATTACTTACCTTTGAAAAACGATATCATCAATTTTAAAATAAAGTAGTCTTACCCTATGTTTACGATTTCGAGTGTAAAAGAAAAAAATTTAGATGTTGTGTTGTTGGAAAACGAGACAAAAACAACAGCTCTAAAAATAGCTTTAATTGAAGGTGGAAGAATTTTAGATTTAAAGTTTAATAATGTCGCTGTGATTCAAGAACAAAGAGAATTTTTATACAAAGACTCTTATGCATCTGCTATTTTATTTCCTTTTGCGAGTAGAATTGAAAATGGTAACTATTCTTTTTTAGGCAATACCTATCAGTTAGAAAAAAACAACAATAACCAAAATGCACTGCATGGCTTGTTGTACAATGCATCTTTTAACAATACTAAAACTACAGAAAATAATGAAAATTGCATTGTAACACTCACGTATACATCAAAAGATAAAACTAAAGGATTCCCTTTTGAATTTGCAATTTCTATTACGTATACGTTATCTAAATACGAGTTAAAGATGTCGATTGCTGTTAAGAATATAGGTGAGCACCCTTTTCCATTTACCTTAGGCTGGCATCCTTATTTTGTAACTGATGATTTAGAAAAAAGTTCTCTTTCTTTTGATAGTACTCAAAAAGTAGTTTTTGATAATAACCTTATTACGCAAGATGTTGTAAGGCATACATCACCTAAAGTATTTAAGATAGCACAGCAAAAATTAGATGATTGTTTTGTTTTAAATAACCCTAAAGTTTTATTTAACACCCCAAATTATAGTATTGAACTGACTTCTTACCCTAAAAATAATTATTTACAAGTATATACTCCAGATAATAAAACTTTAATAGCTATAGAACCTATGACTGGCGTTTCTAATAGTTTTAACAATAAGATTGGCTTACAGGTTTTGGCTGCTAATGAAACCTATGATCAAAATTGGAATGTAAAGTTCTTAAATGAGTAGAAATAAAAAAGCACTCAAGTTGGTGCTTGAGTGCTTTTTATATACATGTTTATTTAGTAAAATCTACCAAATACGAACTCTATCTTCTGGCTCTAGATACATGTTATCTCCTTTTTTAACATCAAAAGCTGCATAAAAAGCATCTACATTTTTAAGAGGCATATACGCTCTATACATTCCTGGTGCATGCGTATCTGTCATAATTAAGTTTTTAAGCGCTTCATCACGCATTTTTGTTCTCCAAATAGTACCCCAAGAAAGGAAAAAACGTTGTTCTGGAGTATACCCATCGATTTCACCTGGTCTTCCATTTTTTTCTAAGAAAATTTGTAAGCCTTCGTAAGCTGCTTGCACACCCCCTAAATCACCAATGTTTTCACCA
>CAXBAC010000123.1:0-7090 GCA_963973485.1 uncultured Polaribacter sp.
GACCAAATAAATGTACAGGTACAATTGCTTTTGTTTTTGGAGTGATGGCTTTTTTTAAAGCCTCAATATCAATATTAAAAGTATCTGGTTCAACATCAACTAAAACTGGCGTTAATTTAAGTAGTGCAATTACCTCTACAGTTGCTGCAAAAGTAAAATCTGCTGTAATAACTTCATCTCCTTGTTCTAAACCTAAACCCATCATTGCTATTTGCAATGCGTCTGTTCCATTTGCACAAGGAATTACGTGCTTTACGTCTAAATATTTTTCTAAATCACTTTGAAAATCCTTTACTAAAGGGCCATTGATATAAGAAGAGGTATTTAAAACTTCTTGAATTGAAGTGTCTACAGTGTCTTTTATTTGTTGATATTGGCTTTGCAAATCAACCATTTGAATTTTGTTCATAAACGATGAAATTATTGAATATCAAAAATACAACATAAATATTTTATCTTTGGCTCCATCTAAAATTTTCAAATGAAATTTCTAAAAAAATCTTTAAAAGTTGTAATTGTATTAATAGTGCTTTTAGTTGTTGGTGGTTGGCTGTATTCTAGAACCTATCATCCTAATTATTCTGGTGAATTAGCTCTTAAAAATCTATCTGATGAAGTAACAGTATATTTTGATGAAGTTGGTGTGCCTCATATTAATGCTCAAAACCAAAAAGATGCTTATCTAGCTTTAGGGTATGTGCATGCACAAGATAGATTATGGCAAATGGAGTTAATTCGTAGAATTGCAGCAGGAAGATTGTCTGAAGTTTTTGGAAAAGATTTATTGGAAACAGATGTGTTTTTCGCAGGTTTGGGTATAGAAGAAGCTGCAGAAAAAACCATAGCCACTTTAGATAAAACATCTAAAGCTTACAAGCTTACAGAAGCCTATTTAAATGGAATTAATCAGTTTATAAATGAAGGTAAAACACCTTTAGAGTTTTCTTTGGTGGGTGTAGAAAAGGAAAATTATACCATTAAAGATGTGTATAATGTTTTTGGGTATATGGCTTTTAGTTTTGCTGTGGCTCATAAAACTGATCCGCTTTTAACAGAAATTAAAGAGAAGTTAGGAGATGGGTATTACAATGAATTAATGACTACAGATTTGGGTGATTTAACCATCAACAAGTACGAAAACAAAGAAATAAAAGGACAAATGTCTGCTGCTGTTAGTAAGTTGATGGATAAATTACCTGTATCCACTTTTATAGGTAGTAATTCTTGGGTACTTGCTCCAGAAAAAACTAAAAACGGAAAAGTAATTTTTGCCAACGATCCACATATTGGTTTTTCTCAACCTTCTGTTTGGTATCAAAATCACATAAAAACACCCGATTTTGAAATCTATGGTTTTAATATAGCTTTAATGCCTTTTCCATTATTAGGTCATAATACTGAGTATGCTTATGGTTTAACAATGTTGGCAAATGATGATTTGAATTTCTATATCGAAGAAAATAATCCTAATAATAACAATCAATACAAAACTGTAGATAGTTATAAAAACTACGAAATTAGAGACAAAACAATTCGTATTAAAGATGCAGCAGATACTACTTTTCAGGTAAAAGTATCTCAACATGGACCAATAATGAATGGTTTAATTCAACATTTAGAAGATGATAGACCAATTGCTATGAACTGGTTGTATACGCAATTAGATAATGAACAATTAGATGTTTCTTTTGAAATGTCTCATGCCAATTCTTTAAACAGTTTTAAAAATGCTGTTTCTAAAATTCATGCTCCTGGTTTAAACGTTATGTATGGTGATGCAAAAGGGAATATTGCTTGGTTTGCTTCTGCAAAATTATATCAACTAAGAGACAGCTTGTCTACCAAAACTTACTTAAATGGAGCTTCTGGAGAGGATGAAATTACAGAGCTATTGCCTTTTTCAGAAAATCCACAAGCTATAAATCCAAGTTGGAATTATGTGTATTCTGCTAATAATCAACCAGATTCTGTTAGAGGTAAATTATATCCTGGCTATTACCAACCACAAGATAGAGCTAAAAGAATTAAAGAGCTGTTAGAAGCAAAAAATGATTTTACAAAAGAAGATGTTGCTAAAATGATTTATGATGTAAAATCAGCAACAGTATCAGAAATAGCTAATGATTTAATTTCAAATATTATCAAGTCTAATTTAGCTGTTTCAGAGAAAAAAGCAATAACTATTTTAGAAAATTGGGATGGTAATTATATGAAAGAGGCAATTGCACCAACAATCTACAATCGATTTTTATATGAATTTTTAGCAACAACTTATAAAGATGAATTGGGTGATGGTTTTTCGTTATTCATCAATTCGCAATTACAAGATCAAGCATTGCCAATTCAAATTAATAGAGCAAATTCTGTTTGGTGGGATAATGTATCAACATCAGAAGTAAAAGAAACTAGACAAGAAATTATTACTACATCTTTTAAAAATGCCATTGCTTTTTTAAACAATCAGCTGGGTGAAAATATTGATGATTGGATGTGGAAACGTGTAATTTCTTTAGAACATGAGCATCCAATAGGAGGTGCAAACGAGGTTTTACGTAAAGTTTTTAACGTTGGCCCTTTTGAAACTATTGGAGGTAATGAGGTAATTAATAATCAAATTTTTCAATTAGATAGTACAGGTATTTATAAAATTACAGCAGGGCCATCAACGAGAAGGGTTATCGATTTTTCTGATATAGAAAATAGTTTGGGAATTCTTCCAACAGGCCAATCAGGAAATGTGTTTAGCCCTCATTATAAAGACCAAGCTCAAAAATTTGTTGATGGTGAATTCGTTAAAATGAATCTTAATGAATCAGCTATAAAGCAAAGTAAAAACGTTTTAGTTTTAAAGCCAAAACAGTAAAATTTTATTTTAAAGCAAAAAAATCTTTTTAGACCTCTTTATAAACTTCTTCAAAAGGAATTCTAAAGCGCTCTCCATACACTCCTTTTGGTTCTCTAATGCCGCAAGAAACAATCATATTAATTTCTGCACCAAAAGGTAAACCCAATAAATTTTTAACACGCAAAGTATCAGAACCTTCCATTGGGCAAGTATCATAGCCTTTTGCTGCCATAGAAATCATAAAGTTTTCTGCAGCCAAACCACAAGTTTTGTGTGCAACAATTCGCATGTCAGATTGCCTAACTTGCCTGTAAATAGGTTTAAAAAATCCAATTATAGAAACCATAATGAATTTTAGAAATCCCAAAATCCCTAAAAAATCGGCATAGGCAAAAGGAATAATTTTTCTATAATAATTCCTTGCCGTTTTTTCTCTTTTACTTTGTTTTTCTTTAGGCGTATTTGCTCCAAAATTACCATCAATAAATTTTAAATTCGCTTTTGCACGTTCTTTCCATAAATCTTTTCTAGTAACAAAAACAACTAATTCTTGGGCTGTTCTTGCAGCATTTTGATTGAAACAAAAAGGCGAAATTTTAGCGATAATATCTTTTGAGGTGATGTGATAAAACTCCCACAATTGCATGTTGCTGCTATTTGGTGCAAGAGTAGCTTGTGTTAAACATTGCTTTACAATAGCAGTGTCAATAAGTTTTTTAGCATCATATATTCTTACTGAGCGTCTGTAATCAATCGCTTCAGATACTGTTTTTTCTTGTGTCATTAATAATTATGAAATTTGTTTTAGTTTTTTGTTCATCACCCAAAACCAAAGAGGAGGAAAGAGTGATAGCAACATCATGCCTGGATAGCCAGTAGGCATTTGCGGACTTTCTGGGACTGTTTTTAATAACTGATAATGTTTTGAACCATTGTAATGATGATCTGAATGACGAGATAAATTAAACAACAATACTTGCCCAACTTGATGATTTGAATTCCAAGAATGATTTCTTTTTACACGTTCAAAACGTCCATGTTCATTTTGCTTTCTTAGTAGTCCATAATGCTCTATGTAGTTTACAGTTTCTAGTAAGATAATACCAGAAATAGCAGCTGCAATAAAAGCAAGGAGCACAAATTTACCAAACAGCAAGTAAATACTTACCAACAATAGAATGTTACAAAATGTGTAAATTACCATTCTATTTTGATGATGAAACCAGCTTCTATCGTTTTCTTTCATTCTTTTATTTTCCAATTGCCAAGCTTGAAAGTAACTCGTAAAATGCGAGCGAATCCAGAAGATAAAAAGCACTTCGTTTTTTCTTGCAGTTGCAGCGTCTTTTGGTGTTGCAACATTATAGTGATGACCTCCATTATGATAAGGAAGAAAATGAGTGTTTAGCGAAGATAGCAATAGAATTTCTCCAATAAATTCATCAAGCCTATTGTTTCTGTGACCCAATTCATGGCCTACATTTATTCCTATTACACCACACATTATACCCATGCCAAAAATGCGACCAAAAACTTCTGAGTTGGTTAAATTCGGTTCTTGAATTGCATAAAAAAAGAAAATTAAAAAACCAACTTGTATAGGTAAAGTCAGATATAATAAATAGGTATATAGTTTGTTTTCTTTTTCCTTTTTTTCTTCATCTTTTGTAAAGTTGATAGTATTGGGTTTAATAAAGAACTCTAAAAATGGCACTAAACCAAAGAAAACTAAAGCCGGTAAATTTGTAAGCCAGCCTTTGTTAGTAAAAGAAATAAATACAACTAAAGGTAAAATTAATATAGAAAAGTATTTAAAAGCTTTCATTCAGAAAATTATTTTTCTAAAGATAGCAATTAGTTACAAGCGTTCCAAATAACTTCATTTGGGGTAGGGGCAATAACTAAAATTTGCTCTTTAGATACAGGATGAATAAATTCAATCTTTCTTGCATGTAAGTGAATACTACCATCTTTATTGCTTCTATTAAAGCCATATTTTAAATCGCCTTTTATAGGAGAGCCAATTGCAGAGAGTTGTGCTCTAATTTGATGATGTCTGCCAGTTTCTAAATCTACTTCTATTAAACTATAATTGTCTAATTTTTTAATAACATTGTAGTGTAGTATAGCTTTTTTAGAACCTGTAATTTCTTTAGCAAAAACAGAAGATTTATTATTCTTCGGATTTTTTTTAAGGTAATTGATTAACGTATCTTTTTCTTTTCTTGGAACATTTTTTACAACAGCCCAATAGGTTTTGTCAATTTTTTTATCACGCAACATTTTGTTTAAACGCTCTAAAGCTTTTGAGGTTCTTGCAAAAATAATAACGCCAGAAGTAGGTCTATCAAGTCTGTGCACTACACCTAAAAAAACATTGCCTTCTTTGTTGTATTTGTCTTTAATGTAAGCTTTTACAACATCGCTTAAAGGTTTGTCTCCAGTTTTATCTCCTTGAGAAATATCACCAGATCTTTTGTTGACTATTATAATATGATTATCCTCAAAAAGTACCTGTAAGTTGTTTTTGTTAGAATGCATATTGAATTATAATTTTGGTGATGTGTAAAGTTATTTAAAATCTTTGGCAACATCTTCATTTACACCATCAATAAAATCTAAAAACTCTTTTCTGCCCAAACCTGTAGAAGATGAGGTTAAAAATGTCATGGGTAAAGACTCCCAATGTTGTAAGAGTTTTTTCTTGTAAGAGGTAATTTGCTTGTTTAATTTTGAACTCCCTAATTTATCTGCTTTGGTAAAAACCAAGCAAAAAGGAATTTGATTTTCGCCTAAAAACTGCATAAAATCTAAATCTATTTTTTGAGGGTCGTGTCTAGAGTCTATTAATACAAAAGTACAAACGAGCTGTTCTCTTTCTTTAAAATAGTTTTCTATAAAATACTGAAAAATAACACGTTTTTTCTTAGAAACTTGTGCATAACCATAGCCAGGTAAATCTACCAAAAACCACTCGTCATTTATTTTAAAATGATTGATTAGCTGTGTTTTTCCAGGTTTTCCAGAAATTTTAGCCAAATCTTTACGCTCCATTAACATGTTTATTAATGAAGATTTTCCAACATTAGAACGCCCTATAAATGCATATTCAGGTATCCTGTCTTTTGGAGCATTGATAACATTGCTGTTACTCATTACAAATTCAGCTGACTTAATTTTCACGAGAAGTTTTTTTTAAAATATTTCTGTCTTTCAACCAGCTATGCAACACGTTGTTGAACTCTTCTGGTCTTTCCATCATTGCAGCATGCCCACATTTATCTATCCAGAATAAATCAGAGTTTGGTAATAATTTGTGAAAATCATTAGCAACTTCAGGAGGTGTAACTCCATCTTGTTTCCCCCAAATTAAGCAAACAGGTAACTCCATTTTAGGCAAATCATTAGCCATATTATGTCTAATGGCACTTTTAGCAATTGAAAGTGTTTTTAGCGCTTTCATTCTGTCATTTACAGTGGCGTAAACATCATCTATTAGCTCTTTAGTAGCAATTTCTGGATCATAAAAAACATCTTTTGCTTTTTGAGCAATGTATTCATAATTTCCTCTTTTTGGAAAACTATCTCCCATTGCTTTTTCATACAACCCAGAGCTACCTGTTAGTACTAAAGCGCTTACTTTTTCAGGATAATGTTTAGTAAAGTATAATGAAATATGACCTCCTAAAGAATTCCCTAAAAGCAAAGCACTATCAATTTTTTTAAAGGCTAAGAAGTCATGTAAATAACTTGCTAAATTTTTAACATTAGTTTGTATAAGTGGTAATGTGTAAAGAGGTAATTCTGGAATTAAAACTTTATATCCGTTTTTTGAAAAATGATCAAAAGTTGCTCCAAAATTACTTAAAGCTCCCATTAATCCATGTAAAATAATGATCACAGGTCCCTCTCCAGCTTCTGCATACGTAAACTTACCTTCCGTTTTTAACTTGTCAGTCATTGATTTTTGTTTGGTTCACTAAAAGGCAAATGTAATTCTTTTTTATGATATAAAAATGTATTAAAAAATCGTACTAATTAGGTTATTAACAATCTGTTTTTTCTTATGCAGAAAGGGAATGTGCTGTTTTTATTAACAAAGTGGTAAAAAGTGGTAGAAAGTGGTAAAATTTCTATATTTTTGATAATTAATTGAACTCATTTTTAAGTGATAAACCTAATTGGTACATATGAATGTAAAGCAGATGCTAAAGCTAGGGTGATGTTTCCATCAGCTTACAAGAA
>CAXBAC010000124.1:0-7007 GCA_963973485.1 uncultured Polaribacter sp.
TTCTTCAGTTAATTTTATAACACCATATTGTTCTATTTCTTTTTTGATATAGTTTACTACTAAAACTTGGCGAATTAAAGCCATCCAATAAGAGGCAGGTTTGTGTTTACCAATTCCAAAAAATGGTTGTAAATGAGTTTTATGAGAAGTCAATAAAGCATTTTCTTTACCAACTATTGTATTAATCACTTCTTTAGATTTATATTTTTGAAGTGTATCTTTAATTACATTCAATAAAATAGAGACGTTTTCTTTAGCTTCATGTTTTTTCTTTGGGTTTCTAGAATTATCATCCATATCTGCTCCTTCCCCATTTACTTCATCAAAATCTTCTCCAAAATAATGCAATAAATATTTACGTCTGTTCATAGAAGTTTCTGCATAACCAACAACTTCTTGTAGTAATGCATGCCCAATCTCTTGCTCTGCAACTGGTTTACTAGCCATAAACTTTTCTAGTTTTTCAATATCTTTATAGGCATAAAAAGCTAAACAATACCCTTCTCCATCATCTCTCCCTGCTCTACCTGTTTCTTGGTAATAGCTTTCAAGACTTTTTGGAATATCATGATGAATTACATAACGTACGTCTGGCTTGTCAATTCCCATTCCAAAAGCAATTGTAGCAACAACTACATCACAATCTTCCATTAAAAACATATCTTGATGTTTTACTCTTGTTTTTGCATCTAAACCTGCATGGTAAGGAACAGCTTTAATGCCATTTACTTGTAAAATTTGAGCAATTTCCTCAACTTTTTTTCTACTTAAGCAGTAGATAATTCCAGATTTTCCTTCGCGTTGTTTTACAAAACGTATAATATCTTTTTCTACCTCTTTGGTTTTGGGCCTCACTTCATAAAATAAATTAGGCCTATTAAATGAAGCTTTAAATCTATTAGCATCTGTAATACCTAAGGTTTTTAAAATATCTTCTTGTACTTTTTCTGTTGCTGTTGCTGTTAAACAAATAACAGGTACATTATCAATAGCTTTAATAATGTGTTTTAAATTTCTGTATTCTGGTCTAAAGTCATGACCCCACTCAGAAATACAATGCGCTTCATCAATAGCAACAAAAGAAATTTTCTGAGTTCTTAAAAAAGTTACGTATTCTTCTTTAATTAAAGATTCTGGTGCTACATAAAGTAATTTTGTAATACCATTTGCTATGTCTGATTTAACTTGCGCAACTTCAGTTTTATTTAAAGAAGAATTTAACACATGTGCAACTCCATGATCTTCAGAAATACCTCTAATTGCATCTACTTGATTTTTCATAAGTGCAATAAGTGGAGAAACTACAATTGCAGTTCCTTCTTTCATTAAAGCTGGTAATTGATAGCATAAAGATTTACCACCACCTGTTGGCATTATTACAAAAGTGTTGTTGTTTTCTACAATACTTTTTATTACTTGTTCTTGTAAGCCTTTAAACTTATTAAATCCAAAAAATTTTTTTAGAGGACTATGTAAATCCATATAAATATTTATTTGATTGAAATGAAATTAGAAATCACGAATTCATATATTTGTCGAAAGCTAATTTTATAGTAAATTTGCTTGTTTCGTATACCTAAAGATATAACTTTTTTTTATTCTGATAAAAACATAAAGTGTGAAAGATACTTCTAAAATTATTGCTAACGCAAAAAAGACAATTATAGCAGAAAGTAAGGCCATTTTACACATGGCAGAACTAGTAAATGATAACTTTGAAAATGCTGTAACAGCAATACATAACTCAAAAGGAAGAGTAATTGTTACTGGAATTGGAAAAAGTGCCAACATTGCAACCAAAATTGTAGCAACATTTAATTCAACAGGTACTCCTGCTGTTTTTATGCATGCAGCTGATGCAATTCATGGTGATTTAGGTAATGTTTTAGAAGATGATATTGTAATTTGTATTTCTAAAAGTGGAAATACTCCAGAAATAAAAGTTTTGGTTCCTCTAATTAAAAATTATGGGAATAAAATTATTGCAATAACAGGTAATATTGATTCTTTTTTAGGTACAAATGCAGACTTTACTTTAAATACTTTTGTTGAAAAGGAAGCCTGTCCAAATAACTTAGCTCCAACAACAAGTACAACTGCTCAATTAGTTATGGGAGATGCTCTTGCTGTATGTTTATTAGAGTTAAAAGGTTTTACAAGTAAAGATTTTGCAAAATATCATCCAGGAGGTGCTTTAGGAAAACGCTTATACCTTCGTGTTTCTGATTTGATAGAAAACAATGCATTACCTCAAGTTTCTTAAAATGATTCAGTTGCAAAAGTTATTGTAGAAATATCAGAAAAAAGATTAGGAGTTACAGCTGTTGTTTCTGATAATAAAATTGTAGGTATTATAACAGATGGTGATATTCGAAGAATGCTAAGCAAAACAACAAAAATAGAAGATTTTACTGCGAAAGATATTATGGGTAAAAACCCAAAAACTATTGATGTTGATGCTATGGCTATTGAAGCACTTGACACTTTAGAAAATAATAGTATAACTCAAATTTTAGCTGTTGATTATGAAAATAATTACGCAGGTGTTGTACATTTGCATGACTTAATTAAAGAGGGTATTTTTTAATGACTGCAAAACAAAAAGAAATGTCTTTTTTAGGACATTTAGAAGAACTAAGATGGCATTTGGTTAGAAGTGCTGCTGCTATTTTTATATTGGCAATAGTTTTCTTTGTGTTTGCTAAAGAAGTATATAACCATTTTTTACTTGCACATTTAAATCCAAGTTTTATTACCTACCAATTATTCTGTGATTTTTTCAATTTATTTGGAATGGATAGTGCTTTTTGTAGTATTAATTTTTCAGAAAAAAAACTACAAAGTATTAAGGTAACTTCTCAGTTAATGAACTCTATATGGTCTTCATTAATTTTAGGGGTTATTGTTGGTTTTCCTTATATTTTATGGGAAATATGGAGGTTTATCTCTCCAGGACTAACTCCAAAAGAAATAAAAAAATCTAGAGGATTTATTTTTATCGCTTCATTTTTATTTTTTATCGGTGTATTATTTAGTTTTTATGTAATAGCACCTATATCAATACAATTTTTATACAACTATCAAATTACTGATGCTATTGAAAATAGCTTTACACTTGAGTCTCATATAGGCTTAGTAACCAACATGCTATTAGGAGTTTCTGTGCTATTTGAATTACCAGTATTAATATATTTCTTAACAAAAATAGGTTTAATTACACCTGAATTTTTAAGAAAATATAGAAAACACGCATTAGTAGTTGTACTAATTTTAGCAGCAATTATTACACCACCAGATGTTGCAAGTCAAGTAATAGTTGCAATACCCATATTAATATTATACGAAATAAGTATAAGAGTTTCAGCAAGAGTTATTAAAAATCAAGAAAAGAATGCCAACAAAAGTTAAAGAATTTAATGAGTATCGTCAGAAAATGAACGAGAAAATTTTAGCTACTGATAATAAAGTTATCAAAAGAATATACAATTTAGATACTAATGCTTACGCAGAAGGTCAATTATCAACAAAAACAAAAGAGCTTTTAGGTTTAGTTGCTTCTGCAGTTTTAAGATGCGATGATTGTATTGCATATCATTTAGATACCGCTTTTAAAAGAGGTGTAACCAAGCAAGAAATGATGGAAACTATGTCTATAGCAACATTAGTTGGTGGTACAATAGTTATACCACACTTAAGAAGAGCTGTAGAATTCTGGGATGCTTTAGAAAGCGAACAGGATTTATAATTAATTTAAGAGAAGCTCATTTTTACTTTATTATATTTGGTAAATGATATTAAAAGCAGAAGATATTCAAAAACTTTATGGATCTAGAAAAGTTGTAAAAGGCATTTCTTTAGAAGTACAACAAGGTGAAATAATTGGACTTTTAGGTCCAAATGGAGCTGGAAAAACAACTTCTTTCTACATGATTGTAGGCATGATTAAACCAAACCATGGAAAGATTTTTTTGAATGACGAAGAGATAACCAATGATGCTATGTATAAAAGAGCACAAAAAGGAATTGGTTATTTAGCTCAAGAAGCTTCTGTTTTTAGAAAATTATCTGTAGAAGACAACATAATGTCTGTTTTACAATTTACCAACTTATCTAAAAAAGAACAAAAGATAAAATTAGAATCTTTAATTGAAGAGTTCAATATTGGTCATGTTCGTAAAAATAGAGGCGATTTATTATCTGGAGGTGAAAGACGTAGAACAGAAATTGCACGTTGTTTAGCCTCAGATCCAAATTTTATTTTATTAGATGAACCTTTTGCAGGTGTAGACCCAATTGCAGTAGAAGACATACAAAGTATTGTTGCTCAACTAAAAAATAAAAATATTGGTATTTTAATTACAGATCATGATGTACAAGCTACTTTAGCTATTACAGATAAAACGTATTTAATGTACAATGGAAGTATTTTAAAAGAAGGTACTCCAGAAGAATTAGCTGCAGATGAAATGGTTCGTAAAGTTTACCTTGGTAAAGATTTTGAACTAAAAAAGAAAAGAACATTTAACTCTTAAAAAGCTTTAAGTTCATATAAGAAATACGAAATCATTTCTTATATGAACCCTTTTTTATAGACTTGCAGTTGGTGTTTTAATCAAAGTAGTGAACTTAAAACAAACACCCTCTCTCTCATCTTTTCTATTTTCTATTGTTATTTCTCCACCTAATCTTTCTACAATTGCTTTAACAGTTGCTAAACCAATTCCAGTATTTTGGTTATGTGTATTTTCTAAAGTTTCAAACATATCAAAAACTTTATCCCAATATTTTTTATCAATTCCAGAACCGTTATCACAAAAAATTATGGAATATTTTTTTTTGTCTTTAGTAAAGTTGATATCAATTTCAACTTTTGGTTTATTGCAAAACTTTATAGAGTTAGATAGTAAGTTTTGAAATATTTGTACAAAACCAATTTTTGAACTTACTATATCAATATCTAAATTATCAGTGTTTAAAACCACTCTATTTTGAACATCAATATTGCTAATAATACTTTCTAAAATATTTTTTAGATTAAATTTTTCGAAAATTATATTTTCTGTGTTTACTTTTGTGTATTCTAAAATTTCATCAATTAAATTACTCATGTAAACCATTCTATCTCCAATCAAATTAATTTGAGCTTCAGCTTCAGTATTTTTAAATAATTGAATATGATCTTCTTTTAATACATCAATTAAAAAATTGACTCCGTTTATAGGTGATTTTAAATCGTGAGTTAATCTGTAAGCAAAATTATTAAGTTGTTCGTTTAATTTAATAACTTCATTATTTACTACTTTTAACTCATTATTTTTCTTTCTTAATTCTAATAAACTAACCACTTGTTTGGCCAATAGTTTTAAAGACTTTTTTTGGTGCTCTGTAAGTGTTTTTGGTTTATTATCAATAACACATAATGTTCCGAGTGGAAATCCTTCTGAAGTATTTAAAGGAGCTCCTGCATAGAATATCACATTTGGATCTTCTGTTGTTAATGGATTATCGAAAAAACGGTCATCTTTTCTTGCATCATTTACAATAAATAATTCTTCAGGATTTAAAATACTGTGAGCACAAAAAGCCAATTCTCTTGGTGTTTGTTTTGCAGTTATTCCATGGGTAGATTTAAACCATTGTCTATCTTTATCAACCAGTGAAACTAAGGCAATTGGAGTACCACAAATTGCAGATGCAATCTTTGCAATAGCATCATAATCTTCTTCTGGTAAAGTATCTAAAATGTTATAATTATCTAATACTTTTAATCTTTTATCTTCGTTTTGGGGGATAACTGCAGATTTCATTATTTATTTATTAAGATGTTAGGTTTTTAATAATTGATGTAACTACGTATAATATAATAATTATAGGAATAGCTAAAAAGTTAAATAATAGAATTAATGCTATAGAAATTATAATGAAAAGGTATAAAAACCAATTTTCAGAAACTGAAAAGTTTTTAATTTTAAGAGAAAATAAACGAATTTCTGTATTCATTAAGAAACTTAAAACCCAAGTTAATGTAATGAGGAAATAGTTATTATTTAATAAATCTAAAACAAATTCTATTGTTGTTGATTCTTTTATAATAGGTAAAGATATTACTACCAGACACATAGCAGGTGTTGGTAAACCAATAAAAGAATCTGTCTGTCTTGTGTCTATATTAAAATTTGCTAATCTATAACATGCAGCAAGTGTAATAATAAACCCAATTAAAGAAATATCAAAATAATTATCACTTATGCCTTTTGTTCCGTTTAAAAGGTTTATTTGAATTAATTTAAACATAATAACTCCAGGTACAACTCCACTTGTAACCATATCTGCCAGAGAATCTAATTGTTTACCTAACTCTCCAGATACATTTAAAAGTCTTGCAAAAAAACCATCAAAAAAATCTAACCCAATACCTATTAAAACAAAAATTGCAGCATATTTAAAATCGCCATTAACAGCAAATACTGTTGCAATTGTTCCACAAAAAAGATTTCCTAAGGTAATTACGTTAGGTATATGTCTAAAAAAACTCATATATTTCTATTATTTTAATTGCGAATGTAATAAAACCAATTTTACTTGTTTTGTAAATTTTAAATTTTTTTAGATATTTATTTGAGATAATATGCCTTTACTAACTTCTAATTTTTTACCAACAATTCCTTTTAGAAATGGCCACTTTAATACGATGTATAGGCCACTTTTTATGAAGGATAAAATTACTTATAATAGAGAAAGAATTACAACTTGGGATAATGATTTTATAGACTTAGATTTTTCTTTTGTTAATTCATCTACTTTGGTAGTATTAATTCATGGTTTAGAAGGTAGCTCAGAATCTAAGTATATAGTTTCCACAAGTAACTTTTTAAATAGCAAAAATTTAGATACTGTTTGTTTTAATTTAAGAAGTTGTAGTGGAGAAGATAATTTATTGTTAAGTACTTACCACAGTGGAAAAACAGAAGATGTAGATTTTGTTATAAATTATTTGTTAGAAAATT
>CAXBAC010000125.1:0-7005 GCA_963973485.1 uncultured Polaribacter sp.
CAATGGTATCTATAATGAACACTTGATAATCTGCTAGGTTTTTTCCAGATTTATCTGAGTATAAAACTGTTTTTTTCTGTATTGATTTTTGTAACTCTAAGATAGCGTCATTTTTAATATTATGAGGTGCTATAATAAATTTTTCATCGTCTTTTGCAATTGTGTTTATATAGTTCACAAGTAACTCTTCATCTTCTTTCCAAGTACTACCAGCAACTACAGTATATGTGTTGTTTTTGAATTCATTGATAAACTCTAATGAATTGTTTTGTTGTAATATTTTAGAAACTCTATCAAAACGTGTATCACCTGAAACTGTAACACTATTTAAATTGATAGATTTTAGCAATTGTTTAGAATTTTCATTTTGCACAAAAAAATGATGAAAAGCGTTTAATGACCTTTTCATAAAACCACCATATGATTTAAAAAAAAGTTGCTCTTTTCTTAAAATTCCTGAAACTAATAATGTTGGTACATTCTGTTTATAAAGTTCATTTAAAAAATTTGGCCAAAACTCATATTTTATAAAAATGGCTATCTTAGGATTTACCAAATTTATAAACTTTTTTGCGTTAGATTTAGAATCTAAAGGCATGTAGCAAACTACATCTGCAAGAGGATAGTTTTTGCGAATCTCATAACCAGAAGGCGAAAAGAAAGTAACAAGAATTTTATAAGTTGAATGTTTTTTTTTTATTTCTTCTATAATTGGTATTGCTTGTTCAAACTCACCTAAAGATGCAGCATGAAACCATATAACTTGTGCTTTATTTAAATGTGAAATTTTGACAAAAGTTTGCCTTCTTCCAGAAACAAAAAGTTTTATTTTATTGCTAAAGAGTGTTAAAAACTTCAACACATATTTTGCAAGAAAAACCCCAATATTATATAAGATTTCCATAGAAGGTAAAAGTACAAAATAGAAGTGGGTTGCAATAAAAAAAAGTTGCTCAAAGAAAGAACAACTTTTATATAGTATAAAAATTTTTAAATTATAATATCCCCCAACATTATACTCTAATTTTATTATACTACAGTAAATTTATACTAAAACACTTTAAATCGAATAAAAAATGTTCTAAAACATCAAAATAATGTTCTAAAACTACTTTTTTTTAAATAGAAGCTATTTTTTTTAGTAATTCTTCTTTATATTTTTTTCCAATAGGAAGGTTATTTCCAAATACTTGAACTTCATTCTGAGTTATTTCGTTTACATAGGTTAAGTTAACAATATAGCCTCTATGTATTCTTTGAAAAGAATCGTTTAGCTTTTCAGAAATTTCATTTAAGCTAGTTCTAGAAATCATTTTTTTATTGTTTTTACAGAAAATTTCAATATAAACATGATCGCTTTTTATGTATAAAATAGACTCAAAATTCACTTTATGAAATCTGCCTTTTTCTTTAAGAAATAAAGAAGTTTTATCTTTTGTTTTGTCTTTTAACAAATTGTTTTTTGAAAAATTAGAAATAGCTATTTCTATTGATGTAAAAAGCTCGTTCTTTGAGAAAGGTTTTACCAAATAAGCATTTGGGGAAACTTTTTTTGCACTATTTATTGTTTTGATATCTGCATTTGCTGTTAAAAAAATAAAAGGGAAATTATAATCTGTATTAATCTTTTCAGCGATATCTATACCTGTTTTTTTTCCTGATAATTGAATATCTAAAAGCGCTAAATCTGGATTAAATTTTTCAATACTTTTAATAGCTTCAGAAAAGTTTAAGACAGGTTCTAAAACATGATAGCCTAAACTTTCTAAAGTTTTACAAATATTATCAGCAATAATTAACTCATCTTCAACTACTAAAATTTTCACTTTATCCATACCAGATTACATTTAACTAATTTCTTTTCTTGTTGCTGTATCTTTAAAATAAATTTCGAACTTTAAACCAGATTCGTTTATCAATTGTAAACTACCATGTAATTGCCTTACTAATCTTTCTACGAGTTTTAAACCAGTACTTTTAACTTCCCTTATATTAAAATCTTCAATAACACCAACTCCATTATCTTTTATAATGAGCTTATAATTTTCTTTATCTACTTTTTGTAATGATATAAATAGTTTGTTTTCTTTTGTGTTTTTAAAAGCATATTTAAAAGAGTTGGTTAATATTTCATTTATAATAAGCGCTAAAGGTATGGCTGTATCAATATCAAAATAAACTTCTTTTACTTGAGTTGTAGTTTTTATATTTTCATTAAACTTATATAAAAAAGACAATTCTTTTACTAATAAGTCAATAAAATCGTTAAATTTTATAAAATCAGATTTACTTTGAAATAATTTTTGATGTATTAAAGACATCGATTTTATTCTATTTCTACCTTTTTCTAATATTTCTAAGACATGTTTATCTTCTATTTCATCGGTCTGTAAGTCTAATAAACTAGTAATAATTTGAAAATTATTTTTTACTCGATGGTGCATTTCTTTTATCAACAATTCTTTTTCTTCTAAAGATTTTTTTATCAAAATATTTTTTTGAGAGAGCTCTGATGATTGTCTTGTAAGTTTTCTCATTACTAAAAATGCAATTAAAAATAAGACGAAGCAAAGCAATGCAATTATAAAGTACAAATTCGTTTTTTCTTTTTCTAGGTTTATTTCTTGTTCTTTAATTTTAATTGCTTGTTCTGTTTTGTAATTTGCAATTGATTCAGATAAATCTTGAGAATAAATTTTTCTTGTAACCTCAATGGCTTTCTGCTTGTAATCTAAAGCTTCTTCGTAGTATTTAAAAGCTGCAAGTGTTAATGCAGATTTGTTAATTAAATCGTAATAATCATTTAAGTTTAAGTTTTCTCCTAATTTTTCAAACTTCTGCACCAACTCTAAAACATTTTTTACTTTAAACTTAGTAAATATTTTTTCTTGTAATTTTGAATTATTTCTAGAAGTGTATAGCAATTGTGCGTACAATGCATAAGAATAAATTTTAGAGTCTGAGTTATACAACTCGTCCATTAGTTGTAGCACTTTTTTATCATAACCTCCTTTAAAAATACAAGCATTAATAAGATCTGTAATTGTACTGTAGTAAAAAGGGCTTTTTTCAGGTAGCTGTTTATCGAGATTAAGAATTTCTTCACAAGTTTTAATGTACTCATCAAGTTTTTGCTCTGTAACTAAAAAAGCTAAAGAATAGTATAGAAAAGTAATTTCTAATTCAACATCTTTTAATTCTCTAGCAGTATGCAAACATTTTAATGCAAGGGCTTTACCTTCTTTGTTTTTATTTTCTATCAAATACATTACAATGGGGTGTGTTTGCAACTTTGTATTTGCCCACAAGAAATTTTTATTTTTTTTGGTAAACTTTGCTACGTAAGATTCTAGTTTGGCTTGTTCTGAAGACGCTAAATCTAAAAAGGTTTTATCTCTAAGATGTGTAATTAAAGTCCATTTTATATTAAAATAATCCTTGTTTAAAATATTATAATTTTCGGGTTCTTTTATTTCTTTATTAATGTAGTCTGCAACATCAATATAATCTATATTTTCCCTTCTTGTTAGTTTAGCTATAAACTTGTAGTAATTTTCATAAGATAAATCATCACCTAAAATTATTTCTTTTAAAAAAATTCTATCAGACTCATTTTCTATTTTATTTAAGTAATGAACAGCAGAGTCTTTTTTAAATTTTAAAATAAATTCTTCTGTTTTTTTATAGTTTAGGTCACTTTGTGAGAATAACTTTACAGATAGTAAGAAAAAAACAAAAAAGGGGAAAGATTTCATAGTTCAATATTTTCACATAAATCTAAATAAAGATTTCTAAATATCTTAAAAAAAATCATAAAAAAAACTCAAACAAATTAATGTTTGAGTTTTTTATTTTGTAGTAACTTAATTTCTTAAGCTTCGAATGGAGTTACAGAAACATAAGATCTGTTATCTCTTTTCTTTTCGAATTCTACAATACCATCAACTTTTGCATGTAAAGTATGATCTTTACCCATGTAAACGTTTTCTCCTGGATTGTGAGTTGTACCTCTTTGACGAACAATAATATTACCTGCAATTGCAGCTTGCCCTCCAAATATTTTTACACCTAGACGTTTCGATTCTGATTCTCTACCATTCTTCGAACTACCTACTCCTTTTTTATGTGCCATGATATTATGGTTTTAAAATTGAAATTCTTATTTAGTTAAAGCATCAATTAATTCTGCCTTTTTTAAAGAAGTATATCCAGTGATACCTTGTTCTTTAGCAACAGCTTTTAATTCTGCAACAGTCATAGAACTATAATCTGTTGAAGCTTCTTTTACATCAGCTTTAGTAGCTTCCTTTTTAGGAGCAGCTGCTTTTTTAGCTGTTTTTTTTGTACCAGTTGCAGTAATAGATTCAATTTGAATCTCACTGAAAGACTGTCTGTGTCCATTTTTCTTTCTGTATCCTTTTCTTCTTTTCTTTTTGAAAACGATAACTTTATCACCTTTTAAGTGACTAAGAATTTGAGCTGTTACTGAAGCTCCTTCTATAGCTGGGGCGCCTAAAGTTACGTTTCCAGCATCATCAAGTAAAAGAACGTTATCAAAAGTTACTTTTGATCCTTCTTCTCCTTGTAAACGATGAACGTATACTTTTTGGTCTTTTGCTACTTTAAACTGCTGCCCTGCTATCTCTACGATTGCGTACATACTATTTGTTTTGCGTATTTATACTTGTTATTGCATTTAACTTACTGAAAATGCGGATGCAAATATACATATTTTTTGTAATTGAACAACACTACTTATTTATAAAAATAGAAGTTTGAATAAATTTCAGAATTACAGCTTTTATTTATGTTTTTTAACAAAGCTTTATTATTTTTGGTTATTCACAATTTTCTTTGTGTTATGTAACATTACACGATAAATTGCGTCAAATTTAAATGTAAATTATTAACTAAATAAAAATCAATGAAGAAAAGTATTTTATCTCTTGCTTCTGCAGTATTGTTTGCTTTTTCAGCAAACGCACAAAAAGTAGAGTTCGAAGAGTATGATTTAAGTAATGGAATGCATGTAATATTGCATCAAGATAGCTCAGCACCAGTTGTAGTTACTTCTGTAATGTATCATGTTGGTGCTAAAGATGAGCAACCTGGACGTACAGGAATGGCACACTTTTTTGAACATTTATTATTTGAAGGAACTAAAAACATTAAAAAAGGAGAGTGGTTTAAAATAGTTTCTTCAAATGGAGGTCGTAATAATGCAAATACAACAGATGATAGAACGTATTATTATGAAATTTTTCCATCAAACAAATTAGAACTAGGTCTTTGGATGGAGTCTGAGCGTTTGTTGCACCCAATTATTGGTCAAGATGGTGTTGATACTCAGAATGAAGTTGTAAAAGAAGAGAAAAGATTACGTGTAGACAACCAACCTTACTCTAAGTTTTTAGAATATGTTAAGGAAAATATGTTTAAAAAGCATCCTTATAAAGGAACAACTATTGGTAAAATGGAAGATCTAGATGCTGCTACTTTAGAAGAGTTTTTAGCGTTTAATAAAAAATTCTATGTACCTAACAATGCAACTTTAGTTGTAGCTGGAGATATTGATAAGGCTGCTACAAAAAAAATGATACAAGATTATTTTGGCCCTATTCCAAGAGGTGAAGAGGTTGTAAAGAATTTTCCTAAAGAAGATCCTATTACAGAAGCAATGACTGCTAAAGGATATGATCCAAACATTCAAATACCAGCAATAATGGCTGCTTACAGAACACCTTCTATGAAAACTAGAGATTCTAGAGTTTTAGATATGATTTCTTCGTATTTAAGTACTGGTAGAAGTTCTGTATTGTACAAAAAATTAGTTGATGAGAAAAAAATGGCATTACAAGCTGGTGCAATTAATAACAGTCAAGAAGATTATGGAACATATATTTTATTTGGTTTACCTCAAGGTGATACAAAATTAGAAGATCTTATTGCAGAAATTGATGAAGAAATAGTTAAAGTACAAAATGAATTAATTTCAGAAAAAGATTTTCAAAAACTACAAAATCAATTCGAAAACAATTTTGTAAACTCTAATTCAAGTGTAGAAGGTATTGCAAATTCTTTAGCACGTTACAATGTGTTGTATGGAGATACCAACTTAATTAATACAGAAATTGATATTTACAGATCTATTACTAGAGAAGAAATTAGAGAAGTTGCTAAAAAATATCTAAACCCTAATCAAAGATTAACTTTAGAATATTTACCACAAGCAAAATAAGAATTGTAGATCATTTTAAATAAGACAACATTATGAAAACAAAAATAGTATCATTAATAGCGCTTTTTCTTACAACAGTAGCTGTTAATGCACAAATAGATAGAAGTACAATGCCAGAACCAGGACCAGATCCTGTAGTAAAATTGGGTAAACCAATTAAATTTACTTTAGATAATGGCTTAAAAGTAATAATGGTAGAAAACCATAAATTACCTAGAGTTTCAGCAAATTTAAGTATTGATAACAAACCTTATTTAGAAGGTGAGTTTGCTGGAGTTTCATCAATGATGGGATCTTTATTAGGTAGAGGAACAAAAAACATCACTAAAGATGAGTTTAACGAAAAAGTAGATTTTTACGGAGCAAACGTAAGTTTCTTTAGCTCTGGAGCATTTGCATCATCATTAACAAAATACTTCCCAGAAATTTTAGGATTAATGGCAGATGGAATGAAAAACCCTGTTTTTTCTAAAGAAGAGTTTGACAAAGAAGTACAAGTAACTTTAGATGGCTTAAAATCTAACGAAAAGAGTGTTACTGCTGCTGCAAGAAGAGTTGAAAACGTTTTAACTTATGGTAGAAATCATCCTTTTGGAGAATTCACATCAAAAGAAAGCGTAAAGAACATTACACTACAAGATGTTGTAACGAATTATAATACCTACTACAGACCAAACAATGCTTATTTAGTTATTGAAGGTGATATAAACCCAAAAGAAACTAAAGCTTTAGTAAAAGAATTATTTGCTGATTGGGAAAAAGGAAAT
>CAXBAC010000126.1:0-6999 GCA_963973485.1 uncultured Polaribacter sp.
GTATTAAACGTACGTTACCACAAATCTACTGATGGTGGTAAAACCTATAAAACGTACAATGCACCTCATGGAGATCATCATGATTTATGGATTGCTCCAGAAGACAACCAAAGAATGATTATTGGAGATGATGGAGGAGCACAAGTTTCATTTGACGCTGGCGAAAACTGGAGTACCTACATGAATCAACCAACATCACAATTTTACAGAGTAACTACAGACAATCATTTTCCATATCGAATTTTGGCTGCACAACAAGACAATTCTACAGTTCGAATTTCACACAGAACAGATGGTAGTTTTATTACAGAATCTGACTGGGAATCTACTGCAGGTGGAGAAAGTGCACATATTGCTGTAGATCCTTTAAATGATGATATAGTATATGGAGGAAGTTATGGAGGATATTTAACAAGAATAAACCATAAAACTGGAGATGCTAGAGCCATAAATGTTTGGCCAGATGATCCTATGGGTCATGGAGCAGAAGATTTTAAATATCGTTTTCAGTGGAATTTTCCAATCTTCTTTTCACCAAATAATAAGAAACGTTTGTATGCAGCATCAAATCATTTGCATGCTACAGATGATGAAGGTCAGAGCTGGAAGCTAATAAGTCCAGATTTAACTAGAAATGATCCAAAAACTTTAGGCCCTTCAGGAGGCCCAATCACAAAAGACAATACTGGTGTAGAGTATTATGGAACTATTTTTGCAGCTGCAGAATCACCTTACGAACCAGGATTAATCTATACAGGATCAGATGATGGTTTGGTTCATGTAACTAAAAATAATGGGCAAACTTGGGATAATATCACTCCTAAAAAAATGCCAGAATGGATGATGATTAACTGCATAGAAGTAGACCCTTTTACCAAAGGTGGTGCTTATATTGTAGGTACAAAATACAAGACTGGAGATTATCAACCATACATTTACAAAACAGAAAATTATGGAAAATCTTGGGAATTGATTGTAAACGGAATCGAAGATGAAGCATTTACAAGAGCCTTAAGAGCAGATCCAAAACGTAAAGGATTGTTATATGCTGGAACTGAAAAAGGAATGTATATTTCTTTTGATGATGGTAAAAAGTGGGAGTCTTTTCAACAAAACCTTCCTATTGTACCAATCACAGATTTAGCAATAAAAGATGATAATTTAATTGCTGCAACACAGGGTAGATCTCTTTGGATTATTGATGATTTAACAGTGTTACATCAACTAAATAAAGATACTGAAAAGCAAAATGTTTTGTTATACAAGCCAAAAGATGCGTATCGTTTATCTGGTGGTAGAGGACGTACTTCAAGAACTGCTGGAACCAATCATTCTGGAGGTGTAAACATCTATTATTACATCAAAGAAATGAAAGAAAAAGATGTTGCATCAATATCTATTTTTGACAGCAATGACAACCTTATTAAGAAATTTTCTACAAAACCTAATAAAGAGAAAAAAGAAGGAAAGTTAACCCTAAAAGAAGGAAATAATATTTTTAATTGGAACATGATGTATGATGGTGCTGAATCTGTTAAAGGAATGATTTTATGGTGGGCATCATTATCTGGCCCAATGGCTTTACCTGGCAATTACAAGGTTGAATTGGCCTATAATGATACTAAACAAACACAACCGTTTACGATTCTTAAAAATCCAACTTCAGAAGCCACTGAAAGTGATTTAAGAGCACAGTTCGATTTTATAAACGACATCAATACTAAAATGACAGAAATTCACAAAGCCTTAAAAAATGTGAAAAAAGTTCGCAGTCAGGTTGGGTTGTTGAAAAAATCGATTGTAGATAAAAAAGAGCATGCAGACTTAATTGAATTTGCAGATAAATTGGTAAAAGAAATGACTACTATAGAGGAAACTTTGTATCAAACCAAAAGTAAAAGTGGTCAAGATCCTCTAAATTATCCAATTCGTTTAAATAATAAATTGGCGCATTTAAACTCGTTAACTAGAATAGGTAATTTTGCACCAACACAACAAGCTATTGATTTTAAGAATGAAATTACAGCAACTATAGATGTAGAATTAGCTAAATTGTATCGTATTTTTGATAAGGATGTTAAAACCTTAAATCAGAAGGTGAAAGAAAGTTCAATTAATTTAATACAGTTAGATTAGAGTTTAAAAACTCTAGTTCATAAAAAAAGCGACTTTTTCAAGTCGCTTTTTTTAATTGTATTTATTTCTCCAATTTTCTCTTATCAGCTTTCTTAAATAATGAAAAGTTCTAAAAAAAATAGCAAAACAAAAAGCTTGAATTAATATACTTATCCATTCAAATTTAATGTCTAAAAAAAAGCTAGCTATAAATTGAGCTGTAGCAAACATTAAAAATAAAAGTGGAATATAAATTAGAAAATATTTCCAAAAAGGTAACGAATTAATTAGCGCTGTTTCTTCGTTTATATTATCATTTAGTTTTTTGTTCATTTTCCAAAAACTTACTCTTTCATATTTTTATTGGTAATATATAAACCGTAAATTATACTAATTACAATTTTAATTATCCAAAATTGCGCCCATTTTCCGTTTGCAAAATTTTCTTCTGCAACTGCCATAAAATCTCCAGAAAAGATAGCACTAGAACTATTAATCAACAAAGATATAATTGTGACAAAAAAGAAAAAAGGCAACGCTACTTTTAAAAAGTTAGACCAAAATATTGGATTTTTAAGCTTATCTAGAAAAGGTTTCATTTATTTATTTTATTAAAATTATTCAAAGTTTATTGATTATTTACTATATTTAGAATGTACATCAAGTCCCCAAATTTATGAAAAGCAAAATAATTTACATTTCAATTACTTTTTTTATTTTTTTAGCCATTAATAAATACTTGCTTTATAAAGATGTCGAAAAACAAAAAAAAGATCTTGCAGTTATTAATATTTCTGGAAAACAGAGAATGTACAGCCAAAAGATAGCCAAATTAGCACTCTATTTTGACATGAGTAAAAACAAGTCTGTAATTGATACTAAGGTTTTTAAAAAAACATTAGATAGATTTGAAAAAGGGGCATACAGCAATTATAAACAAGTATATAAAAAACTCTAATGATGTACTTTTAATCGATTTGTATGACGATATTGAGCCTTACTTCTTAAATATACTCAACCATGGAAATTTATTGCTCAATAATTTAAAAAACGAAAAGAAAACTAATGAACATATTTTTAAAATTAAAGCAAACGAAGCTATATTTTTTAAAAAAATGGGTGACATTGTTTTAAAACATCAAAAAAATGGTGAAAAAAGGATAGATGATATTAGAATTCGTGAAACTACTTTTAATGTAGTTTATTGTATTATTCTACTCTATGTACTAACAACTCTTTTACTTAAAGTGAAGCCGTTTTCAAGAAAAAAACACTAAATTTTTATTGTAATTTTTTATTATTTTGATGACGATTATGGTCTCGTTTTGTTTTTATATCTAACTTCTTCTCAAAAGCATCTTGCAAGTTTATGCCTGTTTGGTTTGCTAAGCATAATACCACAAACATAACATCTGCCAATTCTTCACCTAAATCTTTATTTTTATCAGAATCCTTTTCGCTTTGCTCTCCATATCTACGTGCAATAATTCTGGCAACTTCACCAACTTCTTCAGTTAGTTGTGCCATATTTGTAAGCTCATTAAAATAACGAACTCCGTGGTTTTTAATCCAATCATCAACTTGTTGCTGTGCGTTTTGTATGTTCATGCTTTTAAATATAAATCGAAATAAATTACTTGAATTATTTTTTGAATTTTAATTAGTTGTTTAAAAATTCACAAACCTCTGCATAAAAATCGTTAGGATTTTCTGCATGCAGCCAATGTCCTGCATTTTTTATTTCAACAACCTTATTGTTTGGAAAATGCTTATCAATAATTAACTGTTCTTCTGGAACGATATAGCCAGATTTTTCTCCTTTTAAAAAAAGTGTTTCTTGGATATAACTAACATCTTGAGGTAAGGCCTCTCCTACTTTTGGGTTGTTCTCTGTTAATGACTGCAAGTTAAAACGGAATGTTAATTTCCCTTTTTCTTCCCAATACACATTTTTTAGTAAAAATTGACGAACGCCTAACTCTGGTATATAGTTTGCCAATTTTTCATCTACCAACTTTCTTGAGTTTTGTTCAGTAAAATTAATAGCATTTAAACCTGCTAAAATGGCATTGTGATGTGGCTTGTATTCTTTTGGAGAAATATCAACCACAATTAATTTAGCCACAAGTTC
This sequence comes from uncultured Polaribacter sp., assembly GCA_963973485.1. Lineage (GTDB taxonomy): Bacteria > Bacteroidota > Bacteroidia > Flavobacteriales > Flavobacteriaceae > Polaribacter. The sequence goes on from CAXBAC010000126.1 coordinate 4,247, forward strand.
TGGATATGCTGTTGCAAAAAACATCGCAGTTTTGCCTCCCATAGAATGGCCTATTAAAAAAACTTTTTCTAGGTTATGATACTGAATGTAATTGTATAGATCTTCTGCTAAAAGTTGATAATTAAAAGCCTCTGAATGAAAACTACGTCCATGATTTCTTTGATCTATTAAATGTACTTGGTAATCTTCAGAAAACTGATTTCCCAAAGTTTTCCAGTTGTCACTCATACCAAAATAACCATGTAAAATTAATAAAGGCTGTCCTTCTCCTAAAATTTGTGAGTGTAGTACTTCCATTTTATTGTAGTCTGTGTAAATACATATTTACTACATTTTCTAAACCTAAATATAAGCTTTCTGATATAAGTGCGTGTCCAATAGAAACCTCTGCTAAATTGGGTATATTTTGTTTAAAAAATTTGATATTATCTAGGCTTAAATCATGCCCTGCATTAATACCCAAACCAATTTCATGTGCAAAAATAGCAGCTTCTGTATACGGTTTTATAGCTGATGTATTGCCTTTTTCAAATTCACTTGCAAACTCCTCTGTGTACAATTCTATTCTGTCTGCACCTGTTTTTGCTGCTCCTTCTATTAGTTTTTTATCAGTATCAATAAAAATAGAAGTTCTAATATTATGACTTTTAAATTCAGCAATCACTTCTTTTAAAAAAGATTGATGCGTTACAGTATCCCAACCTGCGTTTGACGTAATTGCATCAACAGCATCAGGAACCAAAGTAACTTGAGTTGGCTTTGTTTCTAAAACCAAATTCATAAAAGATTGAATTGGATTTCCTTCTATATTAAATTCTGTAGTTACCACATTTGTTAAATCTCTTGCATCTTGGTAACGTATGTGTCTTTCATCTGGCCTTGGGTGTATAGTAATACCCTGTGCACCAAAACCTTCTATATCTTTGGCAACCTTTAATAAATTAGGCACATTACCACCTCTAGAATTTCGTAAAGTTGCTATTTTATTAATATTTACACTTAACTTTGTCATGGTCTAAAATTAGACTACAAAGATAAATTATTAAATCATTTTATCCTATATTCGTAAAGCATGAATATTAATGACTACATCCTAAAAGAAATCAAAGCTTTTCATTTAAAAGATGCTGTTCAAAAGGCTCAGCAAACTTTCGAAAATTATCCTATAACTCATTTTCCTGTGGTAGAAAACGAGAAACTGTTAGGGTCTTTTGCAGAAGAAGACATACAAACTTTAGAGAATAAAGAAGAAGAATTAGTAGCCTATGCTCACTTAATGAATTCTTTTTTTGCTGATGAAAAAGCTACTGTTTTAGAATTATTGAAGATTTTTGCAGATAATGATACCACTATAATTCCGGTTTTAGATAAAAACAAAAATTACATTGGCTATTATGATTTGTGTGATGTTTTAGACGTTTTTTCTACAAGCCCTTTTATGATTGAAGAAAGCGAAACTTTAATTGTAGAAAAACTAGAAACAGATTATTCTATGGGAGAAATCTCTCAAATTGTAGAAGCAAATGGAGGTAAATTGTTAGGTTTATATATTTCTGAAAAGCAAAATAGCTTTATACAAATTACCTTAAAAATTGTATCTGAAGAAGTAAACGAAATCATACAAACTTTTAGAAGATATGATTATAAAGTAGTTTCTAATCATGAAAATGATATTTATCTAGAAGATTTAAAAAACAGATCAGACTATCTAAAGAAATACCTAGAAATGTAGTGATAGATTTAAAAAAAATTTGCAACTTTAAACTTGATTTAAAATAAAGTATAGTGAAAAAAGTAGCCATTTACGGACAGTCTTATTCAATATCTGCAGAAAAGGAAATTCAGATTTTATTAGAAGTACTACAACAAAATAATGTTGTTTCTTTTATAGAAAAGAGTTTTTATGACTTGTTAGTTGCTGGTGATATTTTAGACAAAAAGTACCCTACATTTTCGCATTTTTCAGACCTTAACGCTTCCTTTGATGTTTTATTTACCTTAGGTGGAGATGGTACTATATTAAGAGCAGTAACTTATATAAGAGATTTAAATATTCCTATCTTAGGCATTAATACTGGTAGATTGGGTTTTTTAGCTACCATTAATAAAAACAGCATAGAAGAAAGTATTGTGCTTATTTTAAAAGGCGAATATACAACACAAGAAAGAACCTTATTAACTATAAAAACAAACCCAAAAACTGTAGCATTTTCAGAGCTAAATTTTGCATTAAACGAAATTACAATTGCTAGAAAAAATACCACTTCTATGATTGGCGTAAAAACCTCCTTAAACAAAGAATATTTAACCAATTACTGGGCAGATGGTTTAATTATTTCTACTCCTACTGGTTCAACAGGATACTCGTTAAGTTGCAATGGCCCAGTAATATCACCAGATTCAAAAAATGTAATAATAACACCTATTGCACCTCATAATTTAAATGCAAGACCAATGGTTATTGCAGATGATACTAAAATAGAATTAACTGTAGACTCTAGAGAAAAAGACTTTCTTGTATCTTTAGATTCAAGAATTACAACTGTACCCAAAAACACTACTATTTTTATAGAAAAAGCCAACTTTACTATTAAAAGTATAATTCCTAATAATCAATCATTTTTACAAACCTTACGCAGTAAATTATTGTGGGGAGAAGATACCAGAAACGAAACCAATCTTTAATCCCTGCACTACAATAAAAAGCACAAATAACAGTTATTCAAAAAAGACTGAGTATTAACTTTACTAAG
>CAXBAC010000127.1:0-6987 GCA_963973485.1 uncultured Polaribacter sp.
AAGCAGAAGCAGAAGGTATTACAATTGAGACTATTATTAAGTCTTTACTTTAATCTTTTTCTGTAACAGAGTTTTCAAAAAAACTAAACACATTTCCTCCATAACGTCTATCATAACTATGATTTTTGTGCGTTGTTAAATCTGTGTGTTTAGAGTGCTCAATTATTAATGACCCGTCTTTAGATAATAAGTTTTTTTCGAAAACTAAATCTGCTAACTCTAAAAATTTATCGGTTTCAAAATCGTAAGGAGGGTCTGCAAATATAATATCAGCAGTCAACGATGTTTTGTTTAAAAATTTATAGACATCACTTTTATAAGTGTTAATGTCTAAATCTAATTCTTTAGCAGTATTGTGTATGTATCTTATACAATTGTGATTTGCATCAATAGCATAAACACTTTTAGTACCTCTAGAAGCAAACTCATAACTAATGTTACCTGTACCAGAAAATAAATCAATTACACTAATGCCATCAAAATAATAATGATTGTTTAAAACATTAAAAAGCCCTTCTTTAGCCATGTCTGTTGTAGGACGAACAGGTAAATTTTTTGGGGCTTTTAAACGTCTTCCTTTTAGTTTTCCAGATATAATTCTCATTAGCCTAATAAAATATAATTACTATGATTTTGCAATTCTAAATTGTTAAAAATTTCGTTTTTACTTTCTAAATAACTAACATTTCTTACGTAGTTGTGTGTTATTTTATAAATATCACTATTTTTTGAGATAGCTCCTAAAAACATCAGTTGAAACTCCTCTGTGTCTAATTGCAGTTGTTCTGCAGTAAAAAGAATATGATATAAAAAATCTTCTTTGGTTTGATATGTAAATGAATTTAAGAATACAACAGCTTCTTCTTCAAGTACAACTATGTCAAAATTATTTTTTGCTACATTTACATACATTACTTTTTCATCTGAGGGCTTTTTGCTTAAAAGCTTTTGAAGTAAAATAGTATGATGATGTTTATATTCAAACTCTCCAAAATTTTGAAATATGTAGTTATTGATATTTACATAAGGTATGTAAACATTTTTTGCTTCAATTAAATCAATAGAATCGTACGTGATAAAATCGTTTTTAAACGTTTTTACAGTATAACTTAAGTAGTTTTGTAATGAATTTTCATTAAAATAAAGTTCAGGAACTAAGGTAGATAAGTAGTTTTCGTGAATAACTTCTATTGCAGAAAAATCATGCTGTAAATTTTTATCCTTATTGAATATTACCTTAATTTCATCCAATAAATCTTTGGGTGATTTTAGGGTTTCATCAAAAAGATATGAAGTAAAATATACTATCTCTTTTCTCTTTGTATCTGTGATACAAAAAGAAAATCCATCCAAACTAAATTGGATGGATAATGCTATATCTTTTGTGTTTTGTAAAGAAGTTTTGCTACTCTTTTTTTGCACTTTTCTTATCGTATTTTGGAGGCCAGTTACCACCTGTAGTAACTTCCTCTAAAGAACCTACAGATACATACTCACCCTTAATTTGGTCTGTTTCAATAGCTTCTAATTCTTGTTTTACTAAAGATTTGTTCATTCCTTTTAAAATTCCTTCTTTAGGAGTTCTAGCTCTAAACGTAGGCTGCACTAATCCTTGTACTTTTTCAACTTCGCCAACTTCTAGTTCAAACTCAGTACCTGCAACACCAGGAACTTTAAACATATTTTTGTAGTCTCTATTTTTAAAGTATTTTAATACTGGTTCAAAGCCAATAGTATCTGTAACTCTTTTTTCTTCGTCTACAATAATACCACCACCTTTATTAACTTGTTCAACTACAGTTTTAGTTTCAGTTAAAGCTAATTGTGCAGTGTCAACAAATCTAATTAAGCCAGCTTTGTCATCAGTATATTTTCCATTTACTTCATAATACTTAACTTCAGCATCTCTAATAATTTTTAGACTTTCTACAACATCTGCATACCTTACCACTTTTTGTTTGTTAAAAATAATAGGCTCCATAATACCGCCATAAATTTTCCAACCTAAAAATATTGCCAAGGCTAAAAGTAAAATAGAAGGAATCCATCTTAAATTTAAAGGCAAATATTTAACTATAACAAAAGCAATTAAAACTGCAGCTAGCACAGCTCCTAAAATCATCAATATTAAACTCATTATAAATTTGTTTTTTAATAGTACCATCGCAAATCTACAATTTTTTTTCAATGATAAAAATTTTTCTTTATAAAGAAATGTATCTTTGATGATTTAATTTTTATATGATAAAAAAGCCATTAGATTTTTACAAAGAACTCCTAAGGAATTTTCCTTTTGAACCCACGCAAAAACAGGGAGAACTGCTTAATCTTTTGAGTTATTTTATTTTTAATGATGATAAGCAATCTTTATTTTTATTAAAAGGTTATGCAGGTACAGGTAAAACGACTACCATAAGTACTTTTGTAAATTCTTTAGCACAAGCTCAAAAAAAAGCTGTTTTGTTAGCACCAACTGGTAGAGCTGCAAAAGTAATTTCGGTTTATGCTAAAAAACCTGCATATACTATTCATAGAAAAATCTATTTACCCAAAAAACAAGCTAATGGAGGTGTAGATTTTGTTTTGCAAGAAAACAAACACAGAAATACAATTTTTATTGTTGATGAATCTTCTATGATTCCAGATAGTAGACAGAACCAAAAACTATTCGAAACTGGGTCTTTATTAGACGATTTAATAGGATACGTTTATAAAGGTCATAATTGTAAGTTGATTTTTATTGGAGATACAGCACAATTACCTCCTGTAAAATTAGATATTAGTCCTGCTTTAGAAGCAGATACATTAAGAATTGATTATCATAAAAATGTCACTGAAATTGAGTTAGATGAAGTAATGCGTCAACATGAAAACTCTGGAATTTTAGCGAATGCAACTCAATTACGTTATTTAATTCAGAATAATAATAACGATTTTAAATTCGATATAGATTACCCAGATATTGTTAGGCTAGAAGATGGTTATGATATTGAAGATGCATTAGTTACTGCTTATGAAAAAGATGGTGTTGAAGATACAGCATTTATTGTTCGTTCTAATAAAAGGGCAAATCAATACAATCAACAGATTCGTTTAAATATAAGAGGACAAGAAAATGAAATTTCTGCAGGAGATTTTGTTATGGTAGTTAAAAACAATTATTACTGGCTAAAAGAATCTTCAGATGCTGGTTTTATTGCAAACGGAGATATATGCCAAGTTTTAAAAATATTTTCGATTAAAGAATTGTATGGTTTTAAGTTTGCTGAGGTAGAATTAAGAATGCTAGATTACCCAACAATGCAACCTTTTGAAACTGTTTTGTTGTTAGATACATTAACTAGTGAAAGCCCATCTTTAACTTATGAAGAATCTAATAAGTTTTACCAAGCTGTAAAAGAAGATTATGCTGATGAAAAATCGAAATTTAAGCAGTTTTTAGCTATTAAAAAGAACATTTATTTTAATGCATTACAAATAAAGTTCTCTTATGCAATGACTTGTCATAAGTCTCAAGGAGGCCAATGGAAAACCGTTTTTATAGAACAGCCTTATTTACCAGATGGGGTTTCTAAACCTTATTTTAGGTGGTTGTATACAGCAGTTACTAGAACTCAAGAAAAATTATATCTTATTGGTTTTAAAGATGATTTTTTTGAAAGTTAACGTAATAAATAATTTACAGTAATTGTACCATATTTGTTGCCATAAGTATATCTTAAATTTTCAGACTTGCTTGTGTTGTAGTGAAAAGTATAACCAAAATTAAATCGATTTGCAGTAAATTTTAACCCAACTTCAATATCAAAAACTAATGGAACCAAGTCTCTAGTTACTTCACTTTCATCATTAAATAAACTTCCTTGTAAAGTAGCATCATAAAAAGCATACCTTAACATTGGTTTTATATAAAAAAAAGATTCAGCTTCTCTTACAAAGCGAGTATTTTTATCATTTAAATTGGTTTGATAAGCAATGGAATTCATGATTTTTTGAAGAGGTATAAAACCAACTCTTACGTTTAATCCAGAACTTATATCTGTATAAATAGTTCCAGCCCTAGCAGTACTTTCCCAAATTAAATCAAAGGTTTTATCATTATTCGTGCTTATAAAATGAATATATGAGCTGCTTAAATTTAATCCTATTGTATTTTTTATTTGATGTTTCCAGCCTATCGCTTTTTTAAAGCCATAAATATTATGCATAAACTCTTGTAGCTCCTCTCCAAAAGCGCTTGGTCCAACAATGCCTAATTGTAAAGAAAAGCTTAAAATAGTATTGTTTTTATATACATTTTTAACACCAAAACGTCCATAAAAATGGCCCGCAAAAGGTCTGTCATGATCTTTAACATCAGTAACTACAGCCTTGTAAGGTGTAAACATTTCATGACCAATTTGCCATTCAAAAATTTTTTTATCTAAAACAATATTTGTGTTTGTTTTTAGGTATCTATAGCTTAGAAATAAACCATTTGTATAGTAGCGATCTCTATTTACAGAAACATAAAGATCATTATCTGTTATCAAACTAATTTCTTTAGAAAATTTGCCCTGAGAGAAAGCAATAACAGGTATAAAAAAAAAGAATAATAAATTGATATTTTTCATAAGCAACAAATATAAATTTTAGATTTTAAAAAGGACTTTTTTTAACACTATAATAAAAAAAAGGTTTTATTTTTAGGGCAATTAAATACAAAGGATGAAATCAAAAGGAACTTTAACTGAAGAAGACTTTAATAACATAAAAACTAATAAAGAGCTTTTAACTCTTATTGAGCAAAAAAATGTTTCTTTTTCTAAAGTTAAAAAAACACTTTCTTATAATGATGAATTACGTTCGTTGCAAATAGAATTGGTAAAGCTTCAAAATCATATAGCATTGCATAATAAGAGAGTAGCCATAGTTTTTGAAGGCAGAGATGCTGCTGGTAAAGGTGGTAATATACGTAGATTTATGGAGCATCTAAATCCGCGTTCAAGTAGGTTAGTGGCTTTAAATAAACCTACAGAAATAGAAAAAGGGCAGTGGTATTTTCAAAGATATATTAAAGAATTACCTAACCCAGGTGAAATTGTTTTTTTTGATAGAAGTTGGTATAATAGAGCAGTTGTAGAACCAGTAATGGGGTTTTGTACAGAGTCTCAGTATAAACAATTTTTAGTTCAAGTTCCAGAATTTGAACATATGATGTATGAAGATGGGGTTATTATTATTAAATTTTGGCTTTCTATAACTAAAGAAGAGCAAGGTAAACGTTTTGAAGGACGAAAAGAAAATCCTTTAAAAAGATGGAAATTTAGCCCTGTTGATAGACAAGGGCAAATTTTATGGGATAAGTATACACATTATAAAGAAGAAATGTTTTCTAAAACACATACTTCTTATAGCCCATGGGTAATAATAAAAACTAATGATAAAAAAGCTGCAAGATTAGAAGCTATGAGACATGTTTTATCTCATTTCGATTATGAAGGAAAATCGAGTTCTGATACTCCATTAAATCCAGACCCAAACATTGTGATGCGTTATTATCGTTCAAGCATACATAAAATAGATTAAGACTATGACAAAGAAATTATCTGCATCAGATTTAAAAAAATTAAACTCTAAAAAAGGATTATTAGCTCTTTTATCTAAAGAACCATTGAGTATAGAAAGAGGTTTAAGGTATGTTAATTATCAAAAAAAATTAAAAAAACTGCAAATAGAGCTGATAAGGATGCAAACTTGGGCAATTCAAAATGAAGAACGAATTATAGTAGTTTTTCAAGGTAGAGATGCTGCAGGAAAAGGAGGTGCAATAAGAAGAATAACAGAACGTATTAATCCGCGTTTTATGAGAATTGTAGCTTTGCCAAAACCAACAAAAGATGAGCAATCTCAATGGTATTTTCAAAGATATGTAGAGCAATTACCAAAAGCTGGTGAAATGGTTTTTTTTGATAGAAGTTGGTATAATAGAGCAGTTGTAGAACCTGTTAATGGGTTTTGCACAAAAGAAGAATATGATACTTTTATGAATCAAGTAAATGATTTTGAAAGAATGATTTTAGAATCTGGAATTCACTTGGTAAAAATTTACATGTCTATCTCTAAAAAAGAACAAGCCAAACGTTTTGCAGATATAAAAAGTGATCCATTAAAACAATGGAAAATGACCAAGTTAGATGAAAAAGCACAAGATCTTTGGGATCAATACACAGAATACAAGAATGCGATGTTCGAAAAAACAAATACAGTAATTTCTCCTTGGAAAATTATTAGAGCAAATAGAAAAACAGAGGCTAGAATTAACGTGATTAATCATGTTTTAAAAAGTATTCCATATGATAAAAGCTTAGAAATTTAAATTACAATATTTCTTAAAAAATACAGTTATATTTATTATTAAAAACCCCCATCTTTTCTAAATGATAAAATACAGTTTACATATCGTATTTTTTATGTTGTTTACAACCCAATTTTTAGTTGGCCAAAATTCACCAACAGCAAATAACGATACTAATTCTACAGAAATAAATACAGCATTAAATGAAGTAGCTCCAGGTGTTTTAGCAAATGATACAGATGTAGATGGAGATACCTTAACTGTTGAAGAGTTTGTTATTAATGGAACTACTTTTTCTGCAGGTGAAACAGCAACAGTTTCAGAAGGAGAAATTACTTTAAATGCAGATGGATCTTATGTTTTAGAATCTGCTCAAGATTTTTTAGGTGATATTCCACCTATAAATTATACCATTACAGATGGTGTTTTTTCTAGTTCAGCAATTCTAAATATTTCTGTGGTTTTACCTCCAGAACCACCTACTGCAAACGATGACACGAACACTACAGAAACAAATACAATATTAAATGAAGCTTCACCAGGTGTTTTAGCAAACGACACAGATGCTAATGGAGATGCTATAACTGTTGTAGAATTTGTTATTAATGGAACTACTTTTTCTGCAGGTGAAACAGCAACAGTTTCAGAAG
>CAXBAC010000128.1:0-6961 GCA_963973485.1 uncultured Polaribacter sp.
TTGCAGAAAATTGTATGAGTACCGCTTTTTCTCATATTTTTCAAGGAGGATATTCTGCTGGTTATTATTCTTACAAATGGGCAGAAGTTTTAGATGCAGATGCTTTTGAGTATTTCTTAGAAGAAGGTATTTTTAATAAAGATGTGGCTACAAAATTTAAGGAATTTGTACTCTCAAAAGGAGGTACAGAAGAGCCAATGGAACTCTACAAACGTTTTAGAGGGCAAGAACCAAAACCAGATGCATTATTAAAAAGAGCTGGTTTATTGTAGAAGACAACAAGAATTAACATCAAAATATAAAAAATCGATTTTTCATTTAATATCTTTAGAAAATGGAAAATCGATTTTTACTTTTCTTATTTTTTGTTTCTCAGTTAGTTTATTCACAAACTATTATTAAAGGAACTGTTTATCAAGTTAATGGTCCTTTAGAAGGTGCTGCTGTATATTTGAATAATACCATGTTAGGAACAACTACAAATGCAAATGGAGAGTTTTCGTTTCCTGTAAAATCAGGGCAATATGAAATGATTATTTCTTACTTAGGTTATAAAAAAATTATTTATTCATTAAATACTTCCAACTACACAAAGCCATTGGTTTTTGCTTTAGAAGAGGCAAAAAATACTCTAGACGAAATTATTATTAAAAAAACCGTTTATGATGATGAATGGAAGTATAATCTTACCGCCTTTAAAAGAGCTTTTATTGGGCAAAGTAAGTTAGCTGAAGAATGTGAAATTTTAAATCCTGAAGCTCTACATTTTAATTTTGATGCCAATAAAAACATTTTAAATGCCTATGCAAGGAAACCTTTACAAATACAACATAAAGGCTTGGGCTATAAAATAACTTACGAACTAGAGACTTTTACCATTAACAATAGTTTAGTTACTTATTTAGGGTATTCAAGATATCAAAAACTAAAAGGAAATAAACGAAAAGAACGAAAATGGAAAAAAAACAGATTAATCACTTTTAATGGATCTCCAATGCATTTTTACAGAACGCTTCTCACAAATTCTACTTATAAAGACGGGTTTCTCTTACATCTTTTTAAAAGAGTTCCAAACCCAGAAAGACCAACTGAAGCAGAACTACAAAAAGCAAGGGAAATTGTTAGGTTAAATTTATCACGAAACAAGAATGTTAACTTTTCTGCTAGCATTGCAGCTCCTAAAACAGCTTTTGATTCTGCAAGAGTAGTATTAAATAAACAAAAACTTCCAAAATTTAAAGATAATATTTACAAAAGTAAAGCTCCTGTTTCTGATATAGTTTTAAAAGAAAATAGTAGCACTTACTTAAATATAGAACATAATGTATTGGTTGTTTATACCAAAGAGAAAGAAGAGAGAAAATACATTATGAGAAATGCATTTAGTAAAATAAGAGAAGCATATCCACAATCTTCATCAATTATACCTTTAAAAAAACCAACAGCTATAGATATTAATGGATTATTGGTAAATCCTTTACATGTTTATTATGAAGGTTATTGGTCTTTTGAAAAATTTGGAAATGCATTACCTATAGATTATAAACCTCAAAAAAAGTAGTTTTGCAAGGAGAACCTATTTATTTTTAGCTTCAATCCATTTACTCATATACTTTGTAGCTTGTAGTGTTTGGTGTTGCAATAAATTCCCTAAAAAATTATGCGTTCTATGGTTTTCTAAATTTTCTTGAAACTTTATAATTTGATTGATAAAAGGTAAACTCAGTTGTTCTTTATCATAAATTTTATTGATGATTTCTACTCCGTTTTTTTGAGCTTGTTCCCACAAGTTTTCATCAGTATATAATTCAATTGCCTTATTAGAAAACTCTTCAAAATTATTGGTTATAAAACCATTCCATGGGATATTTCCATGCATACCTTCTGCTCCTATTTTTGTAGTAATACTTGGTGTACCAGAAAGCATTGCTTCTGTTAATTTACCTTTAATTCCTGCTCCAAAACGCAAAGAAGCTAAAACCACTTTTGCATTTTTAACTACTTCTTCCGCATTTTTAGCAAAACCTTTTACAATAAAACCTTCTTTTTTGTTGTGTAAATCTTGAATTTGCTGAGTTACATACGCTCCATAAATATGAATTTCAGCTTCTGGAAGTGCTTTCTTAATATTACTCCAAATCTCTTTTTTTAAAGTGATAACAGCATCAACATTAGGTTTATGGAAGAAGTTACCTATGAAAACGAAATGTTTTCTTTCTTTAAAAGACTTCCATTTTTTGGTGTGTTGTTCATCAATCTTATCTAGTAAAAAAGGCAAATAGTAGAGAATATTTTCATCGATTTTAAAAACTGATTTAAGCAAATCCATTTCGTAAGTAGAAATGATTAATGATAAATCGCATCGTAAAATGGAAGCTATTTCTCTTTTGGTGTCATCAGCTTTTAATAGAGCTTCAGAAGTAAATTCTTCTCCTTTTTTTAATTGTTGATGCCTTACTTTTCGTAAAAAATGCAAATCTTCTGTATCTAAAATTCGCAAAGTATTTGGGCTATATTTTGCAACTCTCCAGCCAAATTGTTCTTCTGTCATAAAACGATCAAAAAGAACAATTGTTGGGTTTAGATTAATGATAAAATCATCAAAAGTAGCTGAGTTTAACTCAATACTAACTTCTTTTACACCTAAGTTTTCTAATGCAAAAGCATTTTCACTTTTTTGTGCTGTAGAAGCAAAAGTAATGTTCCAGTTTTGTTGTAAAAAAAGTTCAATCAGTTGCAACATTCTGCTTCCAGCAGCAGAAGAATTGGGTTCTACCCAAACAGCTCCAATAATTAAAACAGACTGCGTTTTCAATTATTCTGCAGCCATTTGTTGCTTGTAATCTGCTTGTACTTTTTTACCCCAAGTTACAATTGCATCAACTTGCTCTAGAGTTAAATTTGCTTCAGCATGTGTCCAAGTATATGAGTTTAAAGGCATTTCACCTTTTTCGACTTCCTCATACAACTCGTCCATTTTATGCTCTTTCTTTTTTAAAGAATATTCTGGCCATTTCGAAAAATCTAAATGCTTTTTTCCATCTTCTATATGTTCTGCCAACCAATAATTTACTGGTGTAATCTTATCATACCAAGGATAAACAGTTTTTGACGAATGGCAATCAAAACAAGTGGTTTTCATAATTTGTAAAACATCTTCTGGCGGATTCGTTTCAGCAATAAAAGCGTTTACAGTATCTAAGTTTCCGTCGTTTTTTTCAGGACTAAAAAACTGAGCAATAACAAACAAAATTAGCAAAACAAGGCCTATTTTTTTTAAGATTTTCATGAGATAAAATTTATAAACTTACAATGAGTAAATCTACGGAAAATCAATAATATTCTCTAAAATATCCTTATTTTTGTTTTTTAATTTTCCATTAAATTATATTATGAAATACGATATTATTGTTATTGGTTCTGGACCTGGAGGTTATATTGCTGCAATTAGAGCATCTCAACTAGGTAAAAAAGTAGCCATTATAGAAAAATATGCAACAATAGGAGGAACTTGTTTAAACGTTGGTTGTATACCATCTAAAGCGTTACTAGATTCTTCTCATCATTTTTACGATGCTGTTCATCATTTTGAAGAGCATGGAATTTCTGTAGAAAAACCTACTTTCGATTTTACAAAAATGGTAGAAAGAAAAGCCAATGTTGTTGAAACTACAACTGGTGGAATCAAGTATTTAATGGATAAAAATAATATTGATGTTTACGAAGGTTTAGGTTCTTTTGAAGATGAAACACACGTAAAAATTACCAAAAGTGATGATTCATCAGAGGTAATTGAAGGAAAAAACATCATTATTGCAACTGGTTCAAAACCATCGAGTTTACCATTTATCAATATTGATAAAGAAAGAATTATAACCTCAACAGAAGCATTAAAACTAAAAGAAGTACCAAAACATTTATTGGTAATTGGTGGTGGAGTAATTGGTTTAGAGTTAGGTTCTGTTTACAAGCGTTTGGGAGCAGATGTTACTGTAATTGAATATATGGATAAAATTGTACCTGGTATGGATGCTGATGTTTCTAAGGAATTACAAAAAGTATTCAAAAAACAAGGTATTAAGTTTGCAACAAGCCACAAAGTAAATGCTGTTGAAAGAAATGGAGATACTATTGTTGTAAAAGCAACTGATAAAAAAGATAGAGAAATAGAGTTTTCCGGAGATTATTGCTTGGTTTCTGTTGGTAGAAAAGCCTACACACAAGGTTTAGGTTTAGAAAAGGTTGGTGTTGAAGTAAATGAACGTGGGCAAGTTAATGTTAACAATCATTTACAAACCAATATTAAAAATATTTATGCAATTGGTGATGTTGTTAAAGGAGCAATGTTAGCGCATAAAGCTGAAGAAGAAGGTGTTGTAGTTGCAGAATATTTAGCTGGCGAAAAACCACATATTGATTATAACTTAATTCCAGGTATTGTTTACACTTGGCCAGAAGCTGCTGCAGTTGGTAAAACTGAACAAGAACTAAAAGAGGCTAAAATTGAGTATAAAGCTGGTAAATTTTCTATGAGAGCTTTGGGTAGATCTAGAGCAAGTGGAGATTTAGATGGTTTTGTAAAAGTATTAGCAGATAAAAAAACCGATGAAATTTTAGGAGTTCATATGGTTGGTGCAAGAGTTGCAGATTTAATTATGGAAGCTGCAGTTGCTATGGAATATAGAGCATCAGCAGAAGATTTGGCAAGAATTTGTCATGGACACCCAACATATTCAGAAGCTGTAAAAGAAGCTGCAAAAGCAGCTTGGGATGGAAAAGCGTTAAATGCTTAAAATAGTTAACTTATATACTAGACCTGACAGATTTTAAAAACCTGTCAGGTCTTTTTTGTTTAAAAAATGCAAAGAACCATACACTCTTTTTCTATAACAAATGCTCCTCAATTTAAAGAGCAATTGTTAATTTGGGCACAACAGTTTGATACTGCTGTTTGGTTAGACAGCAATAATTACAAACAACAATACACTAGTTTTAACGCTGCTTTAGCTGTAGAAGAGTTTACAGCCATAAAAACAGATTATTCTAACGCTTTTGAGAAGCTCAAAGAATATCAAAATATCACAAAAGATTACATTTTTGGCTATATTTCTTACGATGTTAAAAATGATGTTGAGCAACTTACTTCTAAAAATTTTGATGGTTTAGATTTTGCTGATTTGTATTTTTTTCAACCTCAAAAATTGTTTTTTATTAAAGGAGATACTGTAGAATTTCAGTATTTAAAAATGGTTGATGATGAGATTGATTCTGACTTTAAAGAAATCACAAACCTATCAACAAAAAAAGAGAGCAAGAAAAATGAGCATGCTGAAGAAAAAATTAAGATTAAACTTCGCATGCATAAAGACGAATACCATCAAAAAGTAAATTCTGTTTTAGAACACATTCATAGAGGAGATATTTATGAAGCCAATTTCTGCCAAGAGTTTTACGCAGAAAACACAGAAATCAATCCTTTAGAAGTGTATCAAGATTTAAACAAAATATCTGAACCTCCTTTTGCTGCTTTTTTTAAAGCAGATCAGCACTATATTTTATCAGCATCACCTGAAAGATATATTCGAAAAGAGGCTAAAAAAATTATTTCGCAACCTATAAAAGGAACTGCAAAACGTTTGGTAAGTAAAATTGATGATGAGAAAATTGCATCAGACTTAGCTAAAGATATTAAAGAACGATCTGAAAACGTAATGATTGTAGATTTGGTTCGTAACGATTTATCTAAAACTGCAAAAAAAGGTACCGTACAAGTAGAAGAATTATGCAAAGTGTATAGTTTTAAACAAGTACATCAAATGATTTCTACTGTGGTATCAGAAATTAGAGATGATATTCAACCTACAACTGTTTTAGAGAGCACATTTCCTATGGGAAGTATGACAGGCGCTCCTAAAGTTTCTGCCATGAAAATTATCGAAAAACTAGAAAAAACAAAACGCGGGGTGTATTCTGGAGCAGTTGGTTATTTTACACCCAATGGCGATTTTGATTTTAATGTAATTATCAGAAGCATCTTGTATAATGCAGCTAAAAAATACGTTTCGTTTTCTGTTGGTGGTGCAATTACTGCGAAATCAGATCCAGAAAAAGAATACGAAGAATGCCTGTTAAAAGCAAAAGCAATGCGTTATGTTTTAGTAAATGCAACCTAAGCAAAACCAAATATTTATATTTACCTTATGATTTTAGAAAAGGAAGAGAAATTTCAACATATATTCGATAGTTTAAAGGATAAAAAAACAGAGCAAAGTATGTTTAATGCATTTTTAGAAGTGTATCCAGAAGAGTGGAAACAACTAAAAATCACGTTTTCTAAATTTAACAGAAGTAAACAATTTGGAAAAACCATTCCTTTACCAAAACCAGAACAATCGCTCAGAAAAGAAATTAGAGTTTGGTTAAAAAACAAAAACTAGGGTTGTATAAATACTAATTAGCGCTTACAGATGATACAAAAAGAATTCAATTTTAGCATTTACAACACCAATTTTTACGGTCAATATTGGCAAGCAAAAGAAACTAGCGCTGTTATTGTTTTGGCACATGGAATGGGAGAACATTCCAACAGGTATCAACATGTGGCTAAAAAATTAACTGAACATAACTTTTCTGCAGTTGCTTTCGATCATTTTGGGCATGGAAAAACAGAAGGAAAAAGAGGTCATAATCCAAGTTTCGAAGCGGTTTTAGAAAGTATTTCTAAAGTGATTGAAAAAGCCAAAGAATTCTTCCCAAACAAACCACTATTTCTTTATGGCCATTCTATGGGTGGTAATGCTGTAATCAATTATACAATAAGAAAAAATCATCAGTTAGCAGGAACAATTGCTACAAGTCCGTTTTTAAAATTAGCATTCAAACCTCCTGCAATTAAGCTTTTTGTGGGCAAAATGCTACAAAACATTGTACCCTCTTTAACCATGGGAAACGAGTTAGATGT
>CAXBAC010000129.1:0-6874 GCA_963973485.1 uncultured Polaribacter sp.
ACAACTTTTACAAGGTTGATGGGTTTTTGAGTAAGCTTTTTTTCCATGCTAAATATCCAAATATGGCAATAAATGTAAATCCTAAGTATTGAAAACTGGTAAAGGTAAATCCTTTATAGAAGTATAAAGGTATAGAAATAATATCTCCAACAATCCAAAAAAGCCAATTTTCAACTTTTCTTTTTGCCATTAACCACATACCTACAAAGAAAATTGCAGTAGTAAATGTGTCTACATAAGCCACCCAAGAAGTCCATTTATCAAACTGTTGATATACCAAATACACAAAAATCAGTGTAGCTATAAAAATAAAAACAGCAGTTGTTTGCTCTTTTTTAGTAGTGGTTGATATTGGAGTTACCTGAGTTTCATCTACTTTTCGTGTCCAGATATACCAACCATAAACGCTCATAATAAAATAGTAAGCGTTTATCATCATATCACCTAAAAGTTCCCATTTTAAAAGCAAGTAAACAAAAATAGCAGTACTGAGCATTCCTGTTGGAAATACCCAAATTTTGTTTTGTTTCGAAAACCAAACTGATAAAAACCCAAAAATTACTGCAATAATTTCTAGAACTGTATCTGTAGTAGAATAGTCTTTATACTGCCCAAAAAAGAAATCGAAAATTTCTGTCATTAAAATAATTATTTTTTAGAATTCAAAAGTAAGACGTTATTTTAAATTAGAAGAGAGCTTTCAACTTTAGAGTTATTTTTAATACGCAAAAACACAAGTAAAACCTTCAAATTCTAAGAACTCAACTTCATAAGAAGATGTTTCACCATTAAAACGAATTTCTCCTGTTGTTTTAGCATCATCAAATTTAAAATCGGTAACATAAATATGATGTAAGAATAAGAGTTTCTTTTTACCATAAATTTTATATAAACTTTCTTTTGCACCCCAAACAATGGTAAGTTTACGAATTAAAGCTTCGTGATTGGCTATGGTTTTATACTCTTCAAAAGGTGTGAATTTATGGGCTATTTTTAAAATTTTATCGCGTTGTTTTTCAATGTCAATTCCAGCTTCTTTTTCTGTGGAGTAGATAATCGCTGTAAAATTAAACGAATGTGTTATAGAAATAAATCCTTTTTTTAAATGTGGTTTTCCAAATTCATCATAAAGTAAATCAGCATCAATTAGGTGTATCTCTTTTAATAAATGCCTAATAGATAAAAACCCTTTTTGATGCAATTCAGACTTCATGGAAGCCAATCTTTTTTGATTACTTTCTGTAAGTGAAATTCCGGTTTTTAGTTCCTCAATACTTTCTTCAATCTTCCAAATGAAGACTTTAGTAGTATTAGAAACTGTTATAGTTTTGTAAAGAGCCATAGGTTTTCAAAAATGATGTTGTATCTTTGCAATCGATAATTTTAGACAATAAATATACATAATATGAGCACAAAAACAGCTTACGTACCTTACAAAGTTAAAGATATTTCATTAGCAGATTGGGGTAGAAAAGAAATAGAATTGGCAGAAGCAGAAATGCCAGGTTTAATAAGTTTAAGAGAAGAGTATGGAGATTCACAACCTTTAAAAGGGGCAAGAATAGCAGGCTGTTTGCACATGACTATTCAAACTGCAGTTTTAATAGAAACATTACAAGCTTTAGGAGCAGAAGTTACTTGGAGTTCTTGTAATATTTTTTCTACACAAGACCAAGCTGCTGCTGCAATTGCTGCAACAGGTACTCCAGTGTATGCTTGGAAAGGTATGAACGAAGAAGAATTTGATTGGTGTATAGAACAAACCTTATTTTTTGGTGAAGATAAAAAACCACTAAATATGATTTTGGATGATGGTGGAGATTTAACCAATATGGTTTTAGACAGATATCCAGAATTGGCAAAAGGAATCAATGGTTTGTCTGAAGAAACAACTACAGGAGTTCACAGGTTATATGAAAGAGTAAAGAATGGAACTTTACCAATGCCAGCAATTAACATTAATGATTCTGTAACAAAATCGAAATTTGATAATAAATACGGTTGTAAAGAATCTGCAGTAGATGCAATTCGTAGAGCAACAGATATTATGTTAGCAGGTAAACGTGTTGTAGTTTGTGGTTATGGAGATGTTGGTAAAGGTACAGCTGCTTCTTTTAAAGGTGCAGGTTCTATTGTAACGATTACAGAAATAGATCCTATTTGTGCATTACAAGCTGCAATGGATGGTTTTGAAGTAAAGAAATTAGAAACTGTTGTTGGTAATGCAGATATAGTAATTACAACTACAGGTAACAAAGGTATTGTTAGAGGAGAGCACTTTGAGGCTATGAAAGACAAAACTATTGTTGCAAATATTGGGCATTTTGATAACGAAATTGATGTGCCTTATTTAAATAAAAACAGCGAAAAAATAGAAATTAAGCCACAAGTTGATAAATACAATATCAATGGGAAGGATATTATTTTGTTAGCAGAAGGTAGATTGGTAAATTTAGGATGTGCAACTGGGCACCCAAGTTTTGTAATGAGTAACTCATTTACAAACCAAACTTTAGCACAAATGGAACTTTGGAATAATGCAGATGCATATGGAAACGAAGTGTATATGTTACCAAAACATTTAGATGAAAAAGTGGCAAAATTACACTTAGCTAAAATAGGTGTGGAGTTAACTGAATTAAGTAAAGACCAAGCAGATTATATTGGTGTTACTCAAGAAGGGCCATATAAGCCAGAACATTATAGATACTAGAGAAATTACTTTCTAAATTTTATTTAGATTGTCATAAATAAAAAACCTCTCAATATTGAGAGGTTTTTTTATTTTAGCACAAACGTTTCAAATGCAACCAACCAAAAAAATAGGCTTACTTCTTGGGCCACTATTATTTTTCATCATTCAGTTTTTACCAATAACTTTTGTTTCAGAAACAGGAGATGCTGTAATAGCAGTAGCAGTTTGGATGGTTATTTGGTGGATAACAGAAACCGTAAATATTGCAGTTACAGCTTTGTTACCTCTAATATTATTTCCACTATTAAAAGTTATGGATATTGCAGATGTTGGTGCTAATTATGGTAGTCCAATTATTTTTTTATTCTTTGGTGGTTTTGTATTGGCTTTGGCTTTAGAGAAAGTAAACTTACATAAAAGAATAGCTTTAAATATTGTAAAATTTACAGGTACAACTCCAGAAAGAGTGGTATTAGGTTTTATGTTAGCTACAGCTTTTATGAGTATGTGGATTAGTAATACAGCAAGTACAGTAGTAATGTTGCCCATTGCAATTTCTGTAATTAGGTTGCTAATAAAAGACGAAGATGGTTTTACAAAAGGCGATAAAAATTTTGCCTTAAGTATTATGTTAGGTGTTGCTTTTGGTGCAAATGCTGGAGGAATTGCTACAGTTATTGGTACACCTCCAAACTCAGTTTTAATAGGATTATTAGAAAATCAATATAACATACAAATTTCATTTTTAACGTGGATGAGTTTTGGTTTGCCTTTTTCTATCTTAATGATAATTGCTGTTTATTTTGTATTGGTAAAATGGATGTTTCCTTGCAAAGGAATTGTTTTTATGGCATCAGCCAATGTAATTTCAGATGAAATTAAAAAACTGGGTAGAATTTCATCCGAAGAAAAACGAGTACTCATTATTTTTGGAATTACTGTTTTTTTATGGATTACTAGAACTATTATAAATGCTGTTTTTCCAGGTTTAAAATTGTCTGATACTATTATCAGTTTAATTGGTGCAGTTGCGTTATTTGCAATTCCAATGAGTTTTAAAAAAGGCAATTTTATTTTAGAATGGAACGATACTCAGAAATTAGCTTGGGGAATTTTGTTGCTTTTTGGTGGAGGTTTAGCATTGGCAAAAGGAATGGCTTCTAGTGGTTTGGTTGCATTAATTACAGACACTATTGCAGCAGGAGAATTTAATATTTTACTCACAGTTTCTTTGCTCATTGTCTTAATGTTATTCATGACAGAATTAATGAGTAATGTAGCTTTGGTTGCAGTTTTAGCACCAGTTGTTACAGGTATTGCAATAGGGTTAGGTGTTCCTATTTTAAACTTATTAATTCCTGTAACTATGGCAAGTAGTTGTGCATTTATGCTGCCTATGGCAACTCCACCAAATGCTATTGTTTTTGCAAGTGGTTACGTAAAAGTAAATGAAATGGTAAAAGCAGGTGTAGTTTTAAATATAATTGCAGTTGTGTTGTTAATTTTATACTATCAATTTGTAATTCCGTTATTTTTTTAGCTCATTTTTTAAAATACTGATTGCTAAAAACTTAAAATTTGTTAATTAAAATCTTAAAATTAACAATTGCGCATTTCTTTTTCTCGTAATTTTAAAGTGTGAAATCAGGTAAAGCTAATTTAGTAGAAAAATCAAAAAAAAGCTATAGAGTTGCACGTCCAAAACAGACGGGTTTTTCTAGTCCTGCTACACATTATACAGAGCCTAGAATTGATTTAAACTCAGAGTTAATTCAAAATCCATCAGCTACGTTTTATGTTCGAGTTATTGATAATAGTTTTTCAGATTTTTCAATTTTAGAGAACGATGTTTTAATTATCGATAAATCGCTTACACCTAAAAACAATCAACTTGTTGTAATTGTAAAAGAAAGTGCTTTTCAAATTATTAGAATAGATAAAGACGCTCAAGAAGAAATTCAACTTTGGGGTGTTATCACCTATATTATTAAGTCTGTTTTATAATAATTTTTTTAAAAGTACTTATTTACGTACTTTTAATTATCTTTGTATTATGGAAACAGTAAATTACACAGACTTTCGTTCTAACCTAAAACATTGGTTTGATAAAGTTATTAATGATGTTAGCGATGTTGTTATAAAACGTAAAAACGGAAAAGATTTAGTTTTAATTTCTTTAGAAGAATACAATTCATTAAAAGAAACAAACTACCTATTATCAGGAGAAAATGGAGCAGTTTTGTTAGATTCTATTAAAGAGTTAGAAGAAGGTAAAGGACTAGAAAAAGAATTGATAGAGTAAATGCAATTAACCTGGTCTACAACTTCTTGGAACGATTATTTATATTGGCAAAAAGCTGATAAAAAAATTGCAAAAAGAATTAATGAACTTCTTAAAATTTGTATGAGAACTCCTTTTGAAGGTATTGGAAAACCTGAAGCTTTAAAAGGAAATTTACAAGGATATTGGTCTAGAAGAATTACTAGCGAACATAGATTGATTTATAAATACGAGAATGATAAATTATTTGTCTTAGCTTGTAAGTATCACTACAGAAAATAATTTACTATTCATATGATAGCTTTAGTAGACTGCAATAGTTTTTACGCTTCTTGTGAGCAGGTTTTTAGACCAGATTTGCAAGGAAAACCTGTTGTGGTTTTAAGTAATAATGATGGTTGTATTATTGCTGCAAATAAAGAAGCAAAAGCGCTAACACATATTCCTATGTTTCAGCCAGTTTTTAAAATTAAAGAAGTTTTAAAAGCGAATAATGTAACTTGTTTTTCATCTAATTATACCTTGTATGCAGATATGTCTCAAAGAGTTATGGATACTTTACGAGAATTTTCGCCAATTGTAGAAGAGTATAGCATAGATGAAAGCTTTGTAGATTTATCTCATTTTGATATTGATGAGCTAGATGAAATTGCACATAAAATAAAAGATACTGTATATAAAAACACAGGAATTCCTGTTGGAGTAGGAGTTGCTAAAACAAAATCGCTCTCTAAAATGGCAAATAAATTTGCCAAGAAAACACCTAAAAATAAAGGTGTTTATGTGGTTGAAACAGAAGAAAAAAGAAGGTTTTTACTAGAGTCTCATAAGGTAAAAGATATTTGGGGAATTGGAAGAAAGCATGCAGTTCGTGTAGAAAATACAGGTGCAAAAACGGCTTTAGATTTTGCTGAAACAAATTTAGCTTGGGTTCGTAAAGAACTAACAGTGGTTGGTGAACGTTTGTGGAGAGAACTCAATAATTTTCCTTGTCATACAATGGAGGTTGAAATTGCTGCAAAAAAAGGAATTGGTACAGCAAAATCTTTTGGCTATAAACTTACAGATTATGGCTTAATAGAAGAAGCAACAAGTTATTATGTAGCAGAAGTTGCAGATTTGTTGCGTCAACAAAAATCGGCAGCAACGTATTTAGAAGTGTTTTTACAAACCAACAGTTTTAGTAACACAGATCAGCAATACTACAATAAAATTATCATCACTTTACAAGTGCCAACCAATAGTACTATTAAGTTAACACAAGAAGCTATAAAAGGCTTGAAAAAAATATTTAGACCTGGTTTTAGATATAAAAAAGTGGGTGTAAATTTATTCGGATTAGTTTCAGAATCAGATATTCAAACCAATTTGTTTTACGAACCACAAAAAAGCGAGAGTAAAGAATTAACAAAGGCAATTGATTTGCTAAATAATAAGTTTGGTAAAAATAAAGTAAAATTAGCTTCTGTTGGAAACAGAGAAAAAGAGTGGGCTTTGGTTAAAGAACATAGAAGCCCAAGATTTACTACTCAATGGAAAGAGTTGTTAACTATTGGTAATGAAAATGATGCTAAAAGAAGGTCGAAATAAACTTACATATTATTTTTTAGTATCTTTAAACAAAAACATATCATCATGAATAAATCAATCAAAACAATCTTGTTAGTTATAGGAATCGTATTATTAGCTTACGGAATTTATACTATGGTTATACCAGAAACCAAAGTAGCTATTGGTGATGTAAGCTTAGTAGAAGCACAAGACAACACCAATTCTTTTATAATTATTGGATTAGGAATTGTAGCCATTATAGCAAGTTTGATTAAAGGGAAAAGTTAATTTTAGTTGCTATTTTATACTTTCTAAAATACCTTTTAAAAACTCATTTTCTTCCATCC
>CAXBAC010000130.1:0-6872 GCA_963973485.1 uncultured Polaribacter sp.
AAATTGTGGCTTGTTTTAAATCAGAAAATTTGCCATTTACATTGTCAAAATTTATAGCATACCAAGCATAACCTCCATAACCAATTTCGTATGGTGCTCTAACACTTATAATCAAAAGTTCTTTTGGCAACTCTTCTGCAAACGAAAATAAATCTTGTTCATTACTTCCATAACCATGAAGTAGAATAAGTAGAGGAGGTTGTTCTGTTTTTAAAAGTGGTTCTCTAACTATATAATGTAAGCTCATAAACTTCTTAAAATCCTTTTAAATTAAATTCCCTTAAACCATTCTTGGAAATTATCTCCAACATAAGGTACTAGTTTTTCTTCTCCTTTTATAGCGCCAATTAATGAAATTAACCAGCCAATAAATAGTAATACACCAACTATCCAACCAGCAGTGCTGCCAACATATTCATAAATAATTACTCCGTTTAAAAATTGAAATAAATTTAAACCAATCATTTGTCTAATGTAAAAACTGGCAAAATAGTTTTTCTTATTTACATTTAGAGCAAAAGCTATGATTAGTCCAATTATCCAAAAGTGACTTATAACTGCTGCAATTTTTCCTTCGCTTGCATTGTTGTTGTCATTTACAATCTCCATAGATTATTTTAGAATTAGTTGATTGTTAGCAAAAATACCATAAACTTCTCCTTTTAATTTTTTATTGATAAAAGGACTATTTTTTGAAGTTGATATGATTTTTTCTTTAGAATATACAAACTCTTTATAAGGATTAAATAACGTAATATCAGCTAGATTTCCTTCTTTTATTGAGTGATTTTTTAACCCAAATATAGATTTTGAGTTTACTGTTAAAGCTTGAATTACAGTTTCTAAATCAAGGACAGAATTTACAGCACCAAAGAGAGTTTCTAAACCTATAACACCATCTTTAGCTTCGCTAAACTCTACTTTTTTATGTTCAATATCTATAGGGTTATGGTCTGAAGTAATCATATCTATTACTCCGTTCTTTACTCCTTTTTGTAATGCTTTTATAGCTTTCTTTGTTCTTAAAGGAGGTGTGGTTTTAAAATTACTATCAAAACCATATAGTTCTTCATCAGTTAGCGTTAAATGGTGTGCTGCTACACTACAACTCACTTGTAAACCTTTCTTATTTGCTTTTTTTATCAACTCAACAGAAGTTGCTGTAGATATTGTAGGGATGTGTAATTTGCCTCCAGTATATTCTAATAGGAATAAATCTCTAGCAATTTGTAAATGTTCTGCAAGTGCAGGTGTGCCTTTTAAACCTAATTTAGTACTGTTTTCACCTTCATTAGCTATGCCTTCTCCTGCAATTGATGTGTTTTTTGGAAAACTCAATACTAAACCATCAAAGTTTTGGGCGTACAAAAGCGCTACTTTCATTAAGTTGTCATTAGCTATTGGTTTGTTGTAATCTCCAAAAGCAATAGCACCAGATTGTTTCATGTCAAACAGTTCAGCCAATTCAATACCTTCACTTTTTTGAGTTAAAGCAGCAATTGGATGAAGTTTTACAGCAGATTTACGTGCTTTGTTAGTAAGATATTCTACATCAGATTTAGAATCTATAATTGGGTTTGTGTTTGCGTTTAATGCAATTGCAGTAAAACCACTTTTTGCAGCAACTTGAAGTCCATTATTTATAGTTTCTCTATCTTCAAAACCAGGTTCTCCTAAAGAAACACTGGTGTCAAACCAACCAGAAGAAATATGCAGATTGTCTAGTTTAACAACAGTAAAGTCTTCTTTACTAGCAATGTTATCTGCAATTTTTTCTATACTTCCATGATTTATTAATATGTCCTTATTTTTATTGTGATGTGGACTAGTACTATCAATAATTAATGCGTTCTTTATAAGCGTAATCATGGTTTATAGAATTTTAATATCAAAATTTCTAAAAGCAAAGATACAATTGCCAAGGCTAAAAACCATTTCCAGAGCCATTGAACTTTATTTTTTTTATTTAAATTTTCAAAAACATTTGCAACAGAATTAGAAAAGTCGATGTTTGAGTTCTTTTTTATCAAAGTATTTATATCTAAATAATTAAGAGAGCTTTCTGCTTTTATATTGTTAAATGCTAAAGTTTGTAAGGTGTTTTTTTTTGAGGTAATGTAATAAAAACCAGCTTTATTTGGTTGTTCATTGGTAGTTAGCATTACTTTATTTTGATAGGTTTTTTGAAGAGGTATAAAAGAAGATGATTCATTTTTAATTGATAAAATTTCATCTTTATCTAAACTTACAGCTACATCAATTGTGTTTTTAGTAGCTAGATTGTAATATAATTTGGAGTTCTGTAGAGCCAATTTACCAAAATTGTAGAATACAGGAACTACTAAAGGCGAGTTTAAAAAGTTGCTATTGCTTTTTGAGATAGCACTTGAAAACAAAAACATATTATTGTTAGTTTTACTTAAAAAAGGAAGCTGATTCTCAAAACGTATTATGCTGCTATTGTTTTGTGATAAAATAGGGTAGTAGCTATTTACAGATGGATATTGAAAATTACGAACAGTTTTAGAAAAAACATTGTTAAAGAAAGGATGATTAAAATTGATAGAAGTAATTTTTAGAGTATCAGAAATGGAAGTGCTAAGATTTGTGTTTGTATAATTTTTTAATAAATTTTTATACGAATTAAGGTTGCTTTTTGCATTTGGGATTATCACTAAACTTCCTCCATTATTTGAAAATTCAAGCAAAGATTTGGTTAGGTTTTCAGGTATGTTTTCTACTTCGTTTACTATAATTAATTGCTGCTTAAATAGTGTATTGTAATTTATGTTTTGTGCAGAAAAAGAGGTGTAATTAAATTCATCTTTTGTGTATATTTTTCGCAAAAAATCAGCATCATTTCCAATGCTTAAAACATTTATTTTTTTATTGTTGTTTAGTGTAAAATAAAATGAATTGTCAAAAGAAAAAGTATCGCTTAAAGTAAGGTCTATTTTCCCTAAGAATTGATCTTGATTTTGAACCTTAAATACAATTGTTTTGTTGGTGTTTTCTTTAATGGAAAAAGTTTGCTTACTTAAAAGTTTGTTATTGTTGTAAATGGCAATTGGTACAGCATTTTTTGTAGAACCTTGGTTTGTGACAAGTACATTTATTGTAACACTATTGGTAATTGTATTTTCTGTATAAACACTATCTATAGAAATGTTGTCTTTTTGAGAAGGTTTTAAAGAAATAGCTGAAATATTGCCTGTTACATTTGTAAACTCATTGGTGTTATTATTTTGAAAATCAGATATTAATATATTTTTATGTAAAGTGTTAGTTTCTTTAGTGTTTTGTTCCTTAAATTTTAAGAAAATATTCTCTAAACTTAACTTTCTGTTAGAATACTCTATATCTTTTAACTTGTTTTTTAAGTCATCATAACTTAAGTTTTTATAAAAATCTGTATTTGTTTGTAAAGAGTAACTATCTTTCTGTGCTGCATTTTCTATAATTTCTTGTGCCGAAATTTGTAGTAAATTACCCTTCTCTCCTTTTGTGTTTGTGCTTAAAGAGTTGTCTAAATATATAAACGTTTGTTGCTTTGTATTCTCTTTTTTAGAACTTAAATAAGGTTGTGAAAAAGCAAAAAGTATCGCTGTAAATAATAGTAATCTTGTGGCTAAAATTAACCATTTTTTTACCTGAGAACTCTTGCGTGTTTCTTGTATTATTTTTTGTAAAAAAGCAACGTTTGTAAAAGGTACTTTTACAAACTTTTGCAACTGAAAAAGGTGCACTAAAATAGGTATAATTAGTAGTGCTAAAAAGTATAAAATTTCAGGGTTTTTAAATTGCATTTAATTAATATTTGGCAGCTTTACCATTTGCTAAACTATTATTAATAAATGTTCTTAAATCGTCATTTGCTTTTTGTAAATCATCGTTTCTTAAATACATCATATGACCACTTCTATATCCTTTAAAAAAGAATCGATCTTTCATTTTTCCACTTGGATCTGTTTTCCACATGGTATATTTAGCACCAAAATAAGTTGTTGCTCCATCATAATAACCAGATTGTACTAGTACTTTTAAATATGGGTTTTGAGCCATTGCTTGTCGTAAACCTTCTCTAACATTATTATTTCTATTATCCCAAGGAGAAACAGGCCCAAAAACATTGTATTTTACATCTGTTTTAAAGTTTAATTCTTCTCTTATGTAGTAATTTATAGCTGGTGTAAACGAATGTAGCCAAGAAGTAATTTCTGAATTATAATCTGTAGATGAGCCACTTTCACGTCTATCTATTCCTGTATATCTAGAATCTAAACGTCCTATGGTTTGCCCAGTTTTATCTCTCAACAATTCTTTCCAGAAAAAACTTGGTGAAACCTCTAAGTTGTTTTGCAAAATAACTTTTTTACTTAATCCTGAATAATAAGCCATTTTTTCAGCAACTGTATTCTTTTCATCATTGGTTATAAAGCCTCCTTTTGCAATTGCAGGAAGTAAGTTATTAATTGCATAATTTTCTGCTTCTGGCAGAATTTCAGATAAATCTTTATTTTGTAATGTTGTTGGTAGCATGTTATGATACCAAGCTGCAGCAGTAAAATATGGAAGGTTTATGGCGTAATCTACAGAGCTTTCTGTGCGTAACACTTTATAATCTGCAGGAGAAACCATTATTACACCATTTAAGTACATCCATTGGTTATTTTGTAATTCAGCAGCTAAACCCATAACTCTTGTACCTCCATAGCTTTCACCAATAATATATTTTGGAGATTTCCATCTATTATTTCTTGTGATAAATGTGTTTAACCAACCTGCTAAATATTTAACATCAGCATTAATACCAAAGAACTGAGATTTATCTAATTTTTCGCCTTCTTTAACTACAGGTCTTGAAAAACCAGTATTTACAGGATTTACATAAACAATATCAGCAACATCTAAAATAGAGTTAGGGTTGTCTTTTACTCCATAAGGTTGTAAAGGAAATCCTTCATCATCAATTTTTAAAACTTTTGGACCTGTGTACGCTATATGCATCCAAACAGAGGCAGAACCTGGACCGCCATTAAAAGACATTACAATAGGTCTTTTTTCGTCATTTTTAACATCTGTTCTTTTGTAATAGGTGTAATATAAAGAGGCAATTATTTTACCATTATTATCCCAAACTGGTTGCATGCCTGTTGTGGCTTTGTAGGGTACTGTTTTACCTTTTATAACAACGGTGTTTGTTGTTACAACCATAGTATCTAATGGAACCCTATGATCTTGAGCTGTTAGCCTAAGTGATAAAAATAAACAAAAGATAAAGACTAGTTTTTTCATAATTATGTATTTGAAAAACTAAATTATCACAAAATAAGTAAACTAGAAAAACTTGTTAACTTCTTATTAAAACTTTTCGAAAACTCCTAGGCCAAATAGCGCAAAATCATATTTTACAGGGTCGTTTTTATCTAGCTTTCGTAAATTAGTATCTAATTCAGCAACAGCTTTCCAATCGTTTTGTTTTCTTGTAAGTAGTTTTAATTTGCGGGCTACATTTCCAGAATGTACATCTAAAGGACAGGATAAATTTGCAGGATTATGTGATTGCCAAATTCCGAAATCTACCCCAGCTTTATCATTTCTAACCATCCATCTTAAAAACATGTTAATACGTTTTGCTGCTGAGTTTTTTAAAGGATCTGAAACATGTTTTTGTGTTCTTTGTTGATGTTGAACCTCAAAAAACAACTTTTTAAAATTACTGATGGCAGTTTGATAATTTGTAGAATCGTCTTTAATTGCTAAAGCATTTTCCAACCCTTCGTGGTTTAGATAAATATGTTGTAGAGATTTTGTAAACTGCTTAAAATCTATATAATTAAAGGTTCTATGTACAAAATTATCAAAAGAGTTTAAATCTTTTTCTTGATGGTTTATGATAAAATCATAAGGAGAATTATCTAGCAATTCCATCATTTTAAAAGCATTCTTTATAATCATAGTTCTGTTTCCCCAAGAAATTGTAGCCGCTAAAAATGCAGCAATTTCAATATCTTCTTTTTTAGAGAATTGATGTGGAATTTGAATAGGATCTGATGCTATAAATTTAGGGTTGTTGTATAGAATCACTTTTTCATCTAAAAAAACTTGAAGCTCTTTTTTAGTCATTTAAATTAAATCTGATGAGAAGGTAATTAACATTAAAACGCCATTATAACAAGCATGTAGAGCTATACTCCAAAGTAAGCCAAAACGAACTCTAATAAAACCAAAATAACCACCAAGTAGAGTTTGCGGAAGTACTAAAATTGGAGCTAATAAAAGTACGTTAGTCGTAATTTTAAAGTTTGTAATGTGTACTAAACCAAAAAGTATCGCTAAAATGTAAAAGCCAATTTTAAAACTTCTTTTACTTTTAAAAGCTGTTAAAGGTGCTCTAAAAATTAATTCTTCAAAAACAGGAGCTAAAACAACAGCAAATAAAAATATGATGGGTTTCGAGAATTTTAACATCATTTCTTCCATGGCATGCTCTTGCATATCTACAAAACCAAGTTGTTCAATAATAACAAATAGAGGTGAAATTACTATTCCTGTAATAAGACTAATGAATAGCAAATAAGAAAATTTTCGAAATCGATAAGAAAAGTTTGTATTAGCGTCTTTTTCTAAAACAGGATTTTTAAGGTACGCTAAAAGCTCTTTACAAATTTCTTTCATGGTATATTCTTTCTTTCTATAATAAGTGGGTTTTGTGACTAGTTTATTACAAAACTCTAGATTTTACCATCTTTCATGGTTAATTTTCTATCTGCCATATTTGCTAAATCCTCATTATGCGTAACCAAAACAAATGTTTGGCCAAACTCATCTCTTAGTTTAAAAAACAGTTCATGAAGGTTTTTTGCGGAAGT
>CAXBAC010000131.1:0-6848 GCA_963973485.1 uncultured Polaribacter sp.
TATAGATAGTTTTACCCATAAAATCATTAAAAATTTTGCTTATGATTTGGGTTTAACACTCAATTTTGAAGTAGAAATGGATGCTGTATCACTATTAAATGAAGCAGTAGACGTTTTGATTTCTAAAATTGGTACAGATAAAAAACTCACAAAATTACTTATAGACTATTCTTTAGATAAAATTGATGATGATAAATCTTGGGATATTTCAAGAGATTTGAACGAATTTGCAAAAGTTCTTTTAAACGAAGATGATATTCAGCATTTTAGAGAATTGTCAAAAAGAAATTTAGAAGATTTTATTAATTTAAAATCAAAACTTTTTAGACATCAAAAAGAACTAAAAAAAGCGTTTTCTAGTGTTGGTGAAGAATTTTTGCAATTAATTGCAAGTCATAATTTGGTTCAAAAAGATTTTAATAGAGGAACAATTCCTAAGTTCTTTGCTGATGTTAAAGAAAAATCGGTAAACTTTAGCTTTTTATCAAGATCAGAAACCATAGAAAAAGCCATTGAAAATCATCAATACTATACAAAAACTACAACAGATGAAATAGCTAGAAGTATAGAGGGTATTGTGCCAAAAATAATTGAGTTTTTTAGCAAAGCTAAAGATATTTACAGTGAGTTTTTGTTAAATAAATTGGCGTTAAAAAATCTAATTCCTTTAGCAGTTTTAAATAACATTAATCAAGAATTAGAAGCAATAAAAGAAGAAGGAAATATTAGATTGAATGCCGAGTTTAATCAGCTCATTTCAGACAATATAAAAGAGCAACCTGCGCCATTTATCTACGAAAGAATTGGGCAACGTTTTCAACATTTTTTTATTGATGAAATGCAAGATACTTCTGTTTTGCAATGGCAAAACTTGTTTCCTTTAATAGATAATGCGCTTGCTCAAGAAAAAAGTAACTTGTTGTTAGTTGGTGATGGTAAACAGGCTATTTACAGATGGAGAGGTGGTAAAGCAGAGCAATTTATAGAATTAGGTTCTAGAGTTACAAACCCTTTTCAAGTTGATAAAAAATTAGAAACTTTAGAAACTAATTTTAGAAGCTACTCAGAAATTATAAATTTTAATAATTCATTTTTTCAGCATGTTGCAAATTTCTTGCAAAATGAATCATATAGCAATTTGTATGTAGATGGAAATAAACAATTAGAAAACTCAAAAAAAGGAGGTTATATTTCATTGTCTTTCTTAGAAAAAGAAGAGGAGAAAGAAGATGATAAAATAAAATATCCAAAGAAAGTTTTAGCAAAAATTAATGAATTAAAAGAGCAGTTTCTATTGCATGAAATTTGTGTGTTAACACGCACAAAAAAAGACGGAATTGCCATTGCAGATTATCTTACAGAAAACAATGTAGACATTGTTTCATCAGAAACATTGTTGTTGAAAAATAATGTGAAAATTGAGTTTATCATCAACCTTTTAAAAGTGTTACAAAATCCAAATGATGAAGATACTCGTTTTGAAATCTTATATTTTTTACATGAACATTTAGAGATAGCAGAGCCTAAAGATAATTTTTTAAGAGAATTTGCTAAAAGTGATACGCAACTCATTTTTGAATCATTAAAAACACACGATGTTTATTTTGATATTTTAACCTTTAGTCAGTTGCCTTTTTATGAAAAAATTGAAGAGATCATAAGATCTTTTAAGCTTACTGATGGTTCAGATGCTTTTTTACAGTTTTTTCTTGATATAGTTTTAGAACAGCAAAGAAAATTAACAGACATCAATGCGTTTTTAGATTTTTGGGAGCTTAAACAAGATAAATTAAGCATTGTAGCATCAGAAGCAGATAATGCAGTTCAAATAATGACGATTCACAAATCTAAAGGTTTAGAATTTCCTGTAGTTATTTTTCCTTGTGATGTTGATATTTATAACCAAATTAACCCTAAAGTTTGGCTAAACGAATTACCTGAAAGTTATACAGGATTTAAAGAGTTGTTGTTACCTTATAATAAAGAATTAAGTTATGTAAATAATAGTGGCTTAGAGATTTACAATCAACAAAGAGAAGAGTTGGAATTAGATAATTTCAATTTATTGTATGTTGCTTTAACAAGAGCTGTAGAGCAATTACATGTTATAACCGACAAAAAATTATCTACAAAAGGCGAAGAGAAAATCAGTCTCTTTTCTGGTGTTTTTATCAATTTTTTAAAACAAAAAAATCTTTGGAAAGATGATGTGTTAGAATATTCTTTTGGTAATAAAAAAAGAGTTAGTGTATTACAGCAAATGACAGAATCTTCAGAAACACATCAACAGTTTATTTCTACACGTTGGCAAGAACACAATATTGTGTTGTTGGCTAGTTCATCTAAATTATGGGGAACTTCTCAAGGAGAAGCTATCGATTTTGGAAATCTTTTTCATGAAATTTTATCAAAAATTATTATTTCAGCAGATGTAGAAAAAGTTTTAAAAACATACAAAGAGCAAGGTTTAATAGAAGAAGAATATTATAAAAATATAAAAAATAAGGTTAATAACTTGGTGAATCATAAGTTTCTAAAAAATTATTTTTCAAATGAAGTAATTGTGTTTAATGAAAGAGAAATAGTAGATATAGATAATCAAATTATTATTCCAGATAGGTTAGTTTTTAAAGATAATCTTGTTACAATAATAGATTACAAAACAGGAAACCAGTCAAAAGAACATCATCAACAACTTTTAAAATATGAGCGTGTTTTAAAATCTATGAATTTTAAAGTCGATAAAAAACTGCTCATATATTTAAATGAAGATATTAATATTGTTGAAGTGTAAACAGTAAAAATAACTTTGTAAATTTGTATCATTAAAATTATAAAAAATGTACGGTAAAATTAAAGATATTCTAAAGAAAGAAATTCAAGAAATTAAAGACGAAGGCCTTTATAAATCAGAACGTATAATTACAACTGCTCAAGATGCAGCCATTAAAATATCTACAGGAGAAGAGGTAATTAATTTTTGTGCAAATAATTATTTAGGTTTATCAAACCATCCAGAAGTTGTGCAAGCTGCCAAAGATGTTATGGATACTCATGGATTTGGAATGAGTTCTGTACGTTTTATTTGTGGTACTCAAGATATTCATAAACAATTAGAAGAGAAAATAGCTGACTTTTATACAACTGAAGATACTATTTTATACGCAGCTTGCTTTGATGCAAATGGAGGAGTTTTTGAACCGCTTTTAACAAAAGAAGATGCAATTATTTCAGACAGTTTAAATCACGCTTCTATTATAGATGGTGTTCGTTTGTGTAAAGCTGCACGTTACAGATATGATAATAATGATATGGCTTCTCTTGAGCAACAGTTAATTGAAGCGAATAAACAGAACCATAGATTTAAAATTATTGTTACAGATGGAGTTTTCTCTATGGATGGTATTGTAGCTAAGCTTGATGAAATTTGTGATTTAGCAGACAAGTACGATGCTTTAGTTATGGTAGATGAATGCCATGCAACAGGTTTTATTGGTAAAACTGGTAGAGGTACAGTAGAGCTAAAAAATGTAATGGATAGAGTAGATATTGTTACAGGTACTTTAGGTAAGGCTCTTGGAGGAGCAATGGGTGGTTATACAACAGGTAAAAAAGAAATTATAGAAATTTTACGCCAACGTTCAAGACCATACTTGTTCTCAAATTCATTAGCACCAGCAATTGTAGGAGCATCATTAAAAGTTTTCGATTTAATTGCTGATGACACTACATTAAGAGATAAATTAGAATGGAATACCAATTATTTTAGAACTGAAATGGAAAAAGCAGGTTTTGATTTGGTAGGTGCAGATGCTGCAATAGTACCAGTAATGCTATATGATGCAAAGCTGTCTCAAACCATGGCAAACAAATTGTTAGAAGAAGGTATTTATGTAATTGGCTTCTTTTTCCCAGTGGTTCCAAAAGGAAAAGCAAGAATAAGAGTGCAATTATCTGCAGCTCATGAGCAGCATCATTTAGATAAAGCAATTGCTGCATTTACAAAAATAGGTAAGGAATTAAAGGTTATTTAAGCTGAAAAACTTGTTATTTTATTAATATTTTGTAGATTTATCTTTGTAAATAAGTTTTAACAACTTACTTTTGTGTATTATAATAATGAACTTTTAATTTAAAAATTTGATAATGAAACGATTAAAAATAGCTGTGATGGCTTTATTTGCGTTAGTAACTGTTAGCAACGTTAACGCACAGGATGAAAACAACCCTTGGGCTGTTGGTTTTGGAGTAAATATTGTAGACTTTTATGTTCCAGGAAGTGATTTTGGTGATAATGTAAAAGATCACTTAGGTAATTCTGATTGGAACTTCTTACCTTCAATTTCAAGAATTTCAGGAGAGAAATATTTAGAAAAAGGTTTTTCTTTACAATTAGCAGGATCTTTAAGCCAGATTGAAAACGTAAGAACATTAGATGATTCAGACTTCATATACTACGCAATTGATGCTATTGTAAAGTATGATTTAAATATGTTAGTAGGTGATACTGGTTGGTTTGATCCTTTTGTGTATTTAGGTGGTGGATATGTTTCTGCAGATTCTGAAGGAGAAGGAATGTTAAACACTGGTGTTGGTTTCAATACTTGGTTTAATGACAATTTAGGATTAACGTTTCAAACAGGTTCTAAATTTGGTTTTGCAGACAAAGTACAAGACCACATACAAACTTCTTTAGGTCTTGTTGTTAAGTTTGGAGGAAAAGATACAGATGGAGATGGTATTTATGACAAAAATGATGCTTGTCCAGAAGTTGCTGGTTTAGCTGAATTTAATGGTTGTCCAGATGCAGATGGAGATGGTGTAAAAGATTCTGATGATGCTTGTCCTAACACACCAGGTTTAGCAGCTATGAATGGTTGTCCAGATTCTGATGGAGATGGTATTGCTGATAAAGACGATATGTGCCCAAATTCTAAAGGTACAAAAGCAAACAAAGGTTGTCCTGATACAGATGGAGATGGCGTTTTAGATAAAGATGATAAATGTGTTAACGTAGTTGGTCCTGCTTCAAATAATGGATGCCCAGAACCAGCTATCACAAAGGAAGCTGCAGATGTAATTGAATTTACAGCTAAGTCAATTTTATTTAATTCAGGAAGAGCTTCTTTTAAAGCAGGTGTTGAAGATCAATTAGATGCTATTGCTGAAGTTATGAATAAATATCCAAAAGCAACATTTGCTATTGGAGGTCATACAGATAATACTGGTAGTGCAGCATTAAACTTACGTTTATCTAACAAAAGAGCTATTGCTGTTAGAGATTACCTAGTTGAAAAAGGAGTTGACGCGACTAGATTAGAAGCTAAAGGTTTTGGTGAAGGTTTCCCAATCGAAGACAATAATACTAGAGCTGGTAGAGCAAATAATAGAAGAGTTGAAATTAAAGTAACAAACTAATATTTTAATTTTAAAATATATAAAAGCCTCATCTTTATAGATGAGGCTTTTTTATATAAAAAAACTTTTTTAATTGTAATCAAAAAATTACCTTTGCACCTTGAAAATGAGTAGTGAATCTCATTTAGAAAATAATAACTTAATTAGATATAAAAAATGTCTACGACTACAGGTAAAGTTTCTCAAATAATTGGGCCAGTTATTGATGTTGAATTCAATACTGAAAATAACGAACTTCCTAAAATTTATGATTCATTAGAAATAAAAAAAGCTGATGGTTCTATTTTAGTATTAGAAGTTCAACAACATATAGGTGAAGATACAGTTAGAACTATCTCTATGGATGCCACAGATGGTTTACAAAGAGGTGCAGAAG
Source organism: uncultured Polaribacter sp. (assembly GCA_963973485.1). Classification (GTDB taxonomy): domain Bacteria; phylum Bacteroidota; class Bacteroidia; order Flavobacteriales; family Flavobacteriaceae; genus Polaribacter. Next base: position 5,795 of record CAXBAC010000131.1, read on the forward strand.
TTATAGCTACAGGAAACCCTATACAAATGCCAATTGGAAACGATATTTATGGTCGTTTATTTAATGTTACTGGAGATGCTATTGATGGTCTTGGTAACTTAAGTAAAGTAGGTAAAGACGGTTTATCTATTCACAGAGCAGCTCCAAAATTTGAAGATTTATCTGTATCTACAGAAGTTTTATTCACTGGTATTAAAGTAATCGATTTAATTGAGCCATACGCAAAAGGTGGTAAAATTGGTTTATTTGGTGGTGCAGGAGTAGGTAAAACTGTATTAATTCAAGAGCTAATTAACAACATTGCAAAAGGGCATGGTGGTTTATCTGTGTTTGCAGGAGTTGGAGAAAGAACTCGTGAAGGAAACGATTTACTTCGTGAAATGTTAGAGTCTGGAATTATCAAATATGGTGATGATTTTATGCATTCTATGGAAGAAGGAGGATGGGATTTATCTAAAGTTGATAAACCTGGAATGAGAGATTCAAAAGCAACTTTCGTTTTTGGTCAAATGAATGAGCCACCTGGAGCACGTGCAAGAGTTGCCTTATCTGGTTTAACTATCGCTGAATATTTTAGAGATGGAGCAGGTGATGCACAAGGTAAAGATGTACTTTTCTTTGTTGATAACATCTTTAGATTTACTCAAGCAGGTTCTGAGGTATCAGCACTTTTAGGTCGTATGCCATCTGCAGTAGGTTATCAGCCAACATTAGCAACAGAAATGGGAGCAATGCAAGAGCGTATTACTTCAACTAAAAAAGGTTCTATTACTTCTGTGCAAGCAGTTTATGTACCTGCAGATGATTTAACAGATCCAGCACCAGCAACAACATTTGCTCACTTAGATGCAACAACAGTATTATCTCGTAAAATTGCAGAGTTAGGTATTTATCCTGCAGTAGATCCTTTAGACTCTACTTCAAGAATTTTAACTGCTGATATTTTAGGTGATGAGCATTATAATTGTGCACAAAGAGTAAAAGAAATTTTACAACGTTATAAAGAATTACAAGATATTATTGCCATTTTAGGTATGGAAGAATTATCTGAAGA
>CAXBAC010000132.1:0-6847 GCA_963973485.1 uncultured Polaribacter sp.
ATGTGGTAAAAGGTAGAGCAGGTTCGCCTTATGCCGTAAAAGATTACTATAATGTAAATCCAGATTTGGCAGAAAATGTATACAATCGTTTGCAAGAATTTGAAGCTTTAATTGCACGTTCTCATAAAGCTGATTTAAAAGTGATTATTGATATAGTACCAAATCATGTGGCTCGTAATTATCAAAGTTTAACCAATCCAGAAGGTACTAGAGATTTTGGAGCAGATGATGATACTTCAAAAGAATATGATGTTAATAATAACTTCTATTACGTGCCTAATACTCCTTTTGAAGTCCCAGACTTTTTAAACAGATACAAACCTTTAGGGGGTGAAAATCATCCTTTAAGTGATGGTAAGTTTACTGAAAATCCTGCAAAATGGACAGGTAATGGGGCTCGTTCTCCAAAACCTAGTTTTTACGATTGGTATGAAACTGTAAAAGTAAATTATGGTATCTCTCCTGATGGAAAAAAAGATTTTGATGAATTACCAACAGGTTTTGAAAATGAAGATTATAAGAAACACTTTGAGTTTTGGAAAGGTAAAACTGTACCCAATTCTTGGATAAAATTTAGAGATATTGCTTTGTATTGGATTGATAAAGGCGTTGATGGTTTTAGATATGATATGGCAGAAATGGTACCTGTAGAGTTTTGGAGTTATCTAAATTCTAATATCAAAATGAAAAATCCGGATGCATTTTTACTAGCAGAAGTATATAATCCAAAAGAATATAGAAACTATATTAAAAAAGGAAAAATGGATTATTTGTATGATAAAGTAGAACTATATGATACTATTAAACATGTAATGCAAGGTCATGGATTAACAGATAATATTCCTCAAATTCAAGAAGGTTTAAAAGATATAGAGCACCATATGCTTCATTTTTTAGAAAATCATGATGAACAACGTATTGCAAGCCCTGAGTTTGCTGGTAATGCATTAAAAGGCAAGCCAGCAATGGTGGTTTCTGCAGCCATTTCTACAGCTCCAACTATGGTGTATTTTGGTCAAGAATTTGGAGAAGATGGTTCTGAAAATGCAGGCTTTGGAACTCCTAGTAGAACTTCAATTTTTGATTATGTGGGAGTGCCAAGTATACAAAGATGGGTAAATAACAAGCAGTTTGATGGAGGACAATCAACTCAAGAAGAATTAGATTTAAGAGATTTCTACAAACGATTGTTAAACTTTACCATCTCTTCTGATGCTTTGATGGGAGAATATCAAGATATTCATCAATTTAATAGAGCAAATACAGCAAATTATAATGATAAAGTGCTTTCTTTTGTAAGATATTCAGAAAATGAAAAACTAATTGTTATAGCAAATTTTGATGCAGAAAAAACCTTAGATTTTGATTTAGAATTTCCTCAAGAAATTATAAAAAAATGGAATTTAAAAAACGGTGAATACTCTTTTAAAGATCAATTATACAATCAATATTCATCAACATTAGTAGTTGAAAATAATCAAGCAAAAATTAGAATTGATGTAAAACCATTGGAGTCGTTTATTTTAAAACTTCAATAATCACTGCGTTTAAATTTTTTAAATATAAAAACATGAAAAAAATACTTTTTTTATTCGCAATTGCGACCATTTTTAGTTGTCAAGATAATGCAACAACTAAAAAAGAAACTAAAGAAGTCGTGCAAAAAGAATTTGTTTGGGAAGGAGCCAATGTATATTTCTTGTTAACAGATCGTTTTAATAATGGAGATCCGTCAAACGATATCAATTTTGATAGAAACAATGAAACTGGAGTTTTACGAGGTTTTGAAGGTGGAGATATTAAAGGAATCACCCAAAAAATAAAAGAAGGGTATTTTACAGATTTAGGAATCAATGCCATTTGGATGACACCGATTGTTGAGCAAATTCATGGTGTTACAGACGAAGGTACTGGAAATACTTATGGTTATCATGGGTATTGGGCTAAAGATTGGACGAATATTGACCCTAATTTTGGTACTGCAGCAGATTTAAAAGAATTGGTACAATTGGCGCATAAAAAAGGCATTCGTGTACTTTTAGATGCAGTAATAAATCATACAGGGCCTGTTACAGCAAAAGATCCTGTTTGGCCTAGTGATTGGGTAAGAACTGAGCCTCAGTGTGAATACAGTAATTACGAAAACACCATAACATGTACTTTGGTTAAAAATTTACCAGACATTAAAACAGAAAGTAATGAAAATGTAGCTTTACCTCCTCAACTAATAGCAAAATGGAAAGCAGAAGGGCGTTATGAGCAAGAAGTACAAGAGTTGGATGCGTTTTTTGAGAGAACAGGTCATCCAAGAGCGCCTCGTTTTTATATCATGAAATGGTTAACAGATTATATTACAGAATTCGGAATTGATGGCTACAGAGTAGATACTGTAAAACACACAGAAGAATTTGTGTGGCAAGAATTCAAGCAAGAATGTGATGCTGCTTTTGATCAATACAAAAAAGACAATCCAGAGAAAGTGTTAGATGATAATGATTTTTATTTGGTAGGAGAAGTGTATAATTATGCCATTTCACACGGAAAAGCTTTTGATTTTGGCGATAAAAAAGTAAATTATTTCGATAATGCTTTTAACAGTTTAATCAATTTTGAAATTAAATGGAATGCAAAACAAATGCCTGAAGCTGCAGTTTTTGAGAAATACGATTCTATTTTAAATGGCAATTTAGAAGGTTATGGAGTATTAAATTACATGACTTCACATGATGATGGTCAACCTTTTGATAAAGAAAGAACAATGCCATATAAAACAGCAACAATGTTATTTTTAACTCCTGGAGCATCACAAGTGTATTATGGTGATGAATCTGCAAGAGATTTAACAATAGAGGGTACAATTGGTGATGCTACTTTGCGATCTTTTATGAATTGGGATGAAATTCAAAACAAAAATGAAACTCAAAAAATTCTAAATCATTGGCAAAAATTAGGACAATTTAGAGCAAATCATATGGCTGTTGGTGCAGGAAAACATGAATTAATTTCTGATGAAAATGGAGTAGTCTTTTCAAGAGTTTTTAAAGACGATAAAATTATAGTTGGTATTAATTTACCAAAAGGAACAAAAACTATAAATGTTTCATCAATATTTAAAAATGGAGAATCAATTAGAGATTTTTATTCTAACCAAATTGTTAAAGTTGAAAATGGTAATGTAGTTGTAAATTCAGAATTCGATATTGTTTTATTAGAAAAGAACTAATTATGAAAAGAGTATTTATAGTTTTTGTTTTAAGTGTTTTTATAATCAGTGCATGTAGTGTAGAGTCTTCTGGAGTTGCATCACCAGATGAAAACATAGAAGTAAAATTTCATTTAAATGAAATCGGAAAGTTCTTCTACACCATAAATTATAAAGAAAAAGCAATTATAGATACTTCTTTTGTAGGATTTGAATTTACAAATGCACCAGCTTTAGATAAAGGTTTTGTTGCAAAAGTGAATAAACCAAATGAAGTTAATGAAACTCGGCAAATGCCTTGGGGAGAACAGTTAAATGTTGTGAATCATTATAATGAAGTAATTATAGAACTTCAAGAAAGAGATGCTCTTCAAAGAAAAATTATTTTACAATTTAGGGTTTTTAATGATGGTGTAGGTTTTAGGTATCAGTTTCCAGAACAACCTAATTTAAAAGAAGTACGTATTAAAGATGAACTCACAGAGTTCAACCTTACAGAAGATTACAAAACGTTTTGGATTCCTGGTGATTGGGATATTTATGAGCACTTGTATAGTACTACAAAATTATCAGAGATTGATGCAAAATCATATATTCCAAAAACAAATTTAGCCCAAACTTACATTCCAGAAAATGCAGTAAATACGCCAGTTACTATGGTTGGTAAAGATGGAGTACATTTAAGTTTTCATGAAGCTGCATTAGTGGATTATGCAGGAATGACTTTAAAAGTTGATACCCTAAATTTATCGCTAAAAAGTAGTTTGGTGGGCTCTAGAAACACAGCTTATAAAGTAAAAAGAACGTTGCCTTTTCATACTCCTTGGAGAACCATTCAGATTACAGATAATGCACCAGATTTAATTGAGTCGAACTTAATTGTTAATTTAAACGAACCTAATAAACTGGGTGATATTTCTTGGTTTACACCAATGAAATACACTGGAGTTTGGTGGGAGATGCATTTAGGAAAATCTTCTTGGGATTATGGAATGGAAATGGTTGATGGTAAATGGTCTGATACAGGAAAAGCACATGGTAAACATGGAGCAACTACAGAAAATGTTAAAAATTTCATTGATTTTTCTGCAAAAAATAATATTGGAGGTGTTTTAGTAGAAGGTTGGAATACAGGTTGGGAACGTTGGATTGGTTTTGAAGATAGAGAAGGTGTTTTCGATTTTGTAACCCCTTATCCAGATTATGATTTAGATGAAGTTACAGCTTATGCAAAATCAAAAGGCGTTCAAATTATTATGCATCACGAAACTTCTGCAGCAACAGCCACTTATGAGCAACAACAAGACACAGCTTATGCTTTAATGCAAAAATATGGCATGCATACAGTAAAATCAGGTTACGTAGGCAAAATATTACCAAAAGGCGAGTATCATCATGGACAATATATGGTGAATCAATACAACAATGCAGCGATAAAAGCTGCCAAATATCAAGTTGCTGTTAATGCTCACGAACCTATTAAAGCAACTGGTTTACGAAGAACCTATCCTAATATAATTTCTAGAGAAGGTTTGCGTGGCCAAGAATTTAATGCGTGGTCTCAAGATGGAGGTAATCCTCCAGAACATTTGTCAATTGTAGCATTTACAAGAATGCTGGCTGGGCCTATTGATTTTACACCTGGTATTTTTAATATCAAGTTTGATCAATACAAACCCAATAACCAAGTAAACACTACTCTAGCTCATCAATTGGCTCTGTATGTGGTTATTTATAGTCCTGTGCAAATGGCTGCAGATTTGGTAGAGCATTATGAGGCAAATCCTGCTCCTTTAGAATTTATTAAAGATGTAGGTGTAGATTGGTCTGAAACTAAAGTTTTAAACGGTGAAATTGGCGATTTTGTTACTATAGCAAGAAAAGAAAGAAAAAGTGGTAATTGGTTTGTAGGCGGAATAACAGATGAAAATAATAGAGAAATTGAGATTGATTTTAGTTTTTTAGATGCGAATACAACCTTTGAAGCGAAAATTTATAAAGATGGAGAAAGCGCTCATTTTAACGATAATCCTTTAGCTATTAAAATAGAAAAAATTTCTATTACTAATAAAACTTAGCAAAAGGTGGTGGCTTTGCAATAAGTATTAAGAAAAATTAATGTTTACTAACCTTGTCAAACTCCCTAATCATAAAGTACGCCCAAATAACTACACATACACCTACAAATATTGAGAAATAGAGTATTATATCATCTGCGCTCATTATTTATAAGTTTTAGATAAATCATAACACACCTAATAAGGTTGGTGCCCAAAGGCCCAAGAAAATTCCATGTAATTTATTACCGGTTAAAAAAAGATATTCTGCAACTAAGATTATAAGTACGCATAACAACAACATTAAAAAGTTAGCTGTACCTAATTTTTTTATTAAATTCATTAAGTAAAATAATATTTTATAAAATTAACTAATTTATTCGGATTTTATTCTTTTTACTTCATAAAATTAATTAAGTTTCTTTAGGTGCTTTAAATAAAAATTCCTCAACCAAGTCTTATTTTAACTATACATACTATAACTCTTAACAATACATAAGTATTAATTTATTAAATTCGTAACCAAACAAATTACTATCATGTTAAAAGTTGTTCGGTTTTTTATATACTTTTCATTAAGTTTTTCATCCTTAACTATTGCTCAAGAAGTACCTCCAATTAACGTCTTTTCTTCAGAGGTTTATGGTGCAGAAAACCAGAATTGGGCAATCTCTCAAAATAAAAACAAGTTAATTTATATTGCAAATAATAAGGGTTTGTTAGAATATAATGGAGCAAATTGGCAATTATACCCAACACCAAATGAGACCATTATGCGTTCTGTAAAATGTTTTCAAGATAAAATTTATACAGGATTTTATATGGATTTTGGTTTTTGGGAGAAAAATAATTTTGGTGTTTTAGAGTATACATCAATATTAGAGTCTAGTAATATTGAAATGTTAGAAGATGAGCAAATTTGGGAGATTTGTGAATTAGATGGCTGGATGATTTTTAAATCTCTACAAAGAATTTACCTATACAACTTAAAAAACAAAACTTTCAGAATAATTAATGCTTCTAATAATATTATAAAATTAAGCAAAGTAGAAAATAGAATTTATTTTCAAGAATTTGGTAAAGGAGTGTTTGTAATCGAAAATGGGGTGCCAAAGTTAGTAGCAAATCAAAAAGCCCTTAAAGAAAATAAAATTGTAGAAATCTTTTTAAAAAAGGGGAAGTTGTTTTTTATCACACAGAAAAAAGGTTTTTACTATTTAGAAGATAATACTTTAAAAAAGTGGAACATCTCTTCTAATAACTTTTTAACTTCAAAGGTTATTTATAGTGCTAAGCAGCTTAAAAATGGTAATATAATTTTAGGCACTATTTCTAACGGTTTTATAAAAATCAACGTAGAAGGTGAGCTTTTTTATCAAATTACACAAGGTATTGGTTTAAGTAATAATACTGTTTTATCTATATTCGAAGATATAGATAAAAATATTTGGTTGGGTTTAGATAATGGGATTAATACTATAAATTTAAAATCACCATTCAAACTATATAAGAAAAAGAATAATTTTTGGGGCACAATTTATGCTTCGATTCTTTATAAAAACAAATTATATATTGGTACAAATCAAGG
>CAXBAC010000133.1:0-6819 GCA_963973485.1 uncultured Polaribacter sp.
CAGTAGGGTCTCCAGCCTGAATCACAAAGTTATCTACGACTCTATGAAAACGAATACCATCGTAAAACTTTACATTGTCTAAAGAATCTGCAACCCTATTATTGGTACCTTCTGCTAATGCTACGAAATTTGCAACTGTCATTGGTACATTCTCGGCAAACAGTTCTACTAAAATTGCTCCTTTATTGGTTTGTATTTCTGCATAAAGTCCTTCTTCTAAGTTTTTATATTTTGCTGGTTGGCAAGCAATAAAAACTAAAAAAAGGGCTCTATAAATTACTTTTTTCATCTACTTCTCTAAAACTTCTAATAACTCTACTTCAAAAATTAAAGTAGAAAATGGTTTAATTAAGTCACCTCTTTGTTGTGAACCGTAAGCAAGTTCTTGAGGGATAAAAAACCTGTATTTTGCTCCTTCTTTCATCATAGCTAATCCTTCATTAAAGCCTGGTATAAAAACATTTGCTGTAGTTTCATAAGGTTCATTTCTATCAACACTACTATCAAAAACTTTACCATCTATTGTAGTTCCATGATAATGAAGTTTAACTTTACTTGTTGGATTTATACTTTCTCCTGTACCTTCTTTTAAAACAATATATTGTAAACCACTATCTGTAGTTTTCACATCTTGTTTTGTTTTATTTTCTTTTAAAAACTTTTCTCCAGCTGCTTTTACATCTGCAAAATTCTTTATAGCCTCTTCTTGACTTTTTTTCATCTGTTGTTTTTGAAAGAAGTTTCTTAAAAAATCGTTTAATTCATCTCTTTTCATTAATAAATTAGAAGAGTCTGAACCATTTCTAAATCCTTGAATATATAAGTCTACATCAATTTCGGTGAAGTTTACATTTATCTTCGAGGCTATATCTAAACCTAAAGCATAACTAGCAGAATCTATTTCAGTTTCTAAAGAAGTAACATCTGCTTTTTGATTTACACAAGATGTCATTGTTGCTAAAACTGTTACAATTGCTAAACTTTTTATTATTCTCATTTTTTTATTTATTTTATATTGATTAATGTTACTGTACTTTTTATAGATTGATTAACTCCTATTTTGTTGTTATCACCTGTAATACCAAACGCAGTATACGAAGGTAGTACAAATGTAATAGTTTCTCCTGTTTTCATCAACTTTATTCCTTTTTGTAATCCTGAAATAAAGTCTTCTTTATCTACCAAATAATTTTTTAAACCTAAAGCTTCTTTGCCATAAATTATGGAATCGTTTAAAGCTGTAATGTTATAAGTAAACTCTACTTCATCTCCAGCTTTTGGAGTTGGTAAACTGTCTGTTATTTTATTGATGTAGGTGTACCAAAATCCATTAGATGATTGTATGTATTTGTTAGTAGAATCTCTTTTTACGTATCGTAAAACTTCTTCATCTGCTTGTTTATTTAATATTTTATTTTGTTGCATTGCTTCAAAATAAACAGTGGTAGATTGTTTTGGGTTTATTGGTCTTCTTGGTGTAGTTTTAGAGCAAGAAAAGCATAAGAAAACAACAACTATAAATAGAATTTTATATTTCATAAGATGATTCTAATTCAGTTTCATAATTTGATAATAATGATGTAAATCTAGTTACAGTTTCTGCCATCGATAAATCTGATTTACCTCCAGCAGCATTATCATGTCCTCCTCCACTAAAATATTTTCTAGCAAATTGGTTCACAGAAAATTTACCTTTAGATCTAAAAGAAATTTTAATAATACCTTGTTCTTTATCTTCTATAAAAATAGCTGCAAAAATTATACCTTTTAGAGAAAGTGCATAGTTTACAACACCTTCTGTATCTCCTTTCTGAAAATCAAAACGCTTCTTTTCATCATCTGTTAAAGTAATATAAGCAGTTTTATAATTTGGTAAAATCTGTAAATTACTTAACGCTTGCCCTAAAAGTAATAGCCTATTGTAAGAATTTGCATCATAAACATTGTTATGAATCCTGTCATTTTCGGCACCTTTATCAATTAAATCTGCAATAATTCTATGTGTTGTACTTGTTGTAGATCTAAATCGAAAAGAACCAGTATCTGTCATAATACCTGTATACAAACACGTTGCAATAGCTTTATCTATTAAATCTAAATCATTATTCATTTCTATAAATTGATACACCATTTGCGCTGTAGAACAAATAGTTACATCAGAATACATATAAGTTACATCATCTGGTTGTTGATGATGATCTATCATTGCAAAATCATTCGGATATTTTTCAAGCGTATTTTGCATGTCTGAACCTACCCTATGCAAAGCATTAAAATCTAACAAAAAAATTATATCTGATTTTTCAATTGCTTTTTGAGATTGTTTGTTTTGCCAATCGAATCTATAAGTTGTTTCAGAGCCTGGCAACCAATGTAAAAAATCTGGATATTCATTTGGTACAACAACAGTACATGAATGCCCTTTTTTATCTAAGTAATGTTTTAAGCCCAAAGTAGATCCCATAGCATCTCCATCTGGATTTCTATGTCCAACAATTACAATGTTTTTTGGCTCCTCTAAAAACGTTTTTAACGCCGTAAATCCTTTTAAAATCATAATTTGCGAATATACAATATAATACACTTGTTTAAAATAATTTTTCTTTTACATTTGAAATCTCAAAAATTACAACAATGAAAAAAACACTGTTTTTAGTATTCATCTTATCTTTATTTTTTAGCTGTAAATTGACCGAAAAAACTAAAAAAACAACACAAAAATCTTACGATTTTACGATTGCTTTCGGGTCTTGTAACAAGCAAAACAAAACTAATGTGTTATGGAAAGAAATAGAAAAAAACAATCCAAATCTTTGGGTTTGGGGTGGAGATATTATTTATTCTGACACAGAAAACATGCAAAAAATGAAGCAGGATTATGATACTCAAAAAAAACAAAAAGGTTATGACGCACTTTTAAAGAGCACACCAATTATGGCTACTTGGGATGATCATGATTATGGAGTAAATGATGGTGGAATCGAATTTGCTAAAAAAGAAGAAGCACAGCAACTTTTTCTAGATTTTTTAAATGTTGATAAAAATAGCCCTAGAAGAAAGCAAGAAGGAGTTTATCATTCCAAACTATTTAAAACTAGTAATGGAAGTGTAAAAGTTATCGTTTTAGATACTCGATATTTTAGAACAGCACTTACAAAAAACAAAACCCAAAAAAGAAGATATGAACCTAACAGTTATGGAAAAGGTAGTATTTTGGGTAATACACAATGGAATTGGTTGCAACAAGAACTTTCAAGTTCGGAAGCAAATTTTAATGTTATTGTAAGTAGTATACAGGTTTTATCTGCTGAACATGGTTTTGAAACCTGGGGTAATTTCCCTCATGAAGTAGACAAACTAAAACAACTTATTGTAGAAAGTAAAGCTAAAGGTGTTGTCCTAATATCTGGAGATAGACACATTTCTGAATTTTCAAAAACATCTGTAAAGGGGTTATCATATCCTTTAATCGACTTTACATCAAGTGGCTTAACACACTCTTATAAAAGTTATTCTGGAGAACCAAATTCACTAAGAGTAAAAAATGTTATTTCTGATATTAGTTTTGGATTGATGCATTTTGACTTTAAAACAAAAAAAATAAACTTAGAAATGCGAGGCATTAACAATAAATTGCTTCAAGAAATAAATCAAACTTACCCTTAACTTGTAGTTAACATTAAAAAGAGTACTTTTGCAAAAATTTTATAATTAAATGGCAACAAATAGAACATTTACAATGCTTAAGCCTGATGCTGTAGAAAACGGACATACAGGAGCTATCTTAGAAAAAATTAATGCTGCAGGATTTAGAATTGTAGCTTTAAAGAAAACACAAATGACAAAAGCAGATGCTGAAACTTTTTATGCTGTGCATAATGAGCGTCCGTTTTTTGGAGAATTAGTAGAGTTTATGACACGAGGACCAATTATTGCTGCAATCTTAGAAAAAGATAATGCTGTAGAAGATTTTAGATCTTTAATTGGTGCTACAAATCCTGCTGATGCAGCTGAAGGAACTATAAGAAAATTATACGCAACTTCTATGGGAGAAAATGCAGTACATGGTTCAGATTCTGATGAAAATGCAGCTATAGAAGGTAACTTCCATTTTTCTGGTAGAGAGCAATTTTAAGCACACACAGAATTACAAACAATAAAAAAACTCGCAACTTAATTGTTGCGAGTTTTTTGATATTAAATTATTAACTGTTTTACCAGAAAGTACGTTGTTTATTTAATTCTTCTTCTTCTCTTAGATATTCCTCTGCTTCTAGAGGTGAAAGCACCTTTAAAAAAGAAGGATGTTGTTCAATGGCATACTCAATTTTAGTTACAATTTCAGCTATTTCTTCATTCTCATAGTCGATATCCAAAGGTTCTTTTATCACCATAGATTGTAACACATTTTTTCTTTTGATACTTAATCCTTTTTTATCAAAAGATCTTCTAAAACCATCTATAACAATTGGTACAACAACTGGTTTATATGTTTTTATGATATGGGCTGTTCCTCTACGAATTGGTTTAAAAGGGGTTGTAGTTCCTTGTGGAAAAGTAATTACCCAACCATCTTTTATGGCTTTTCCTATATTAGAAATATCTGAATTTTTTACTTGTCTTTTAACATCTTTACCTGCACTTCTCCAAGTTCTATCAATAGAAACAGAGCCTGCATAAGCAAAAAGTTTTGGCAAAATTCCAGATTTCATGGTTTCACCTGCTGCAACAAAATAAATGTTTAATTTTGGATTCCAAATGTATCCAATATTCTTTATAGAATCGTCTCTACCACTTAATGCTGCGTTAAATACATGAAACATGGCAGCTACATCAGCAAAATAAGTTTGGTGATTAGAAATAAACAACACATTTTTTTCTGGTAAATTTCTTAAAATCTCAGAACCTTCAATTTTTAAATCATTGAATTTACGATATCTTCCATGAGAAATAATACCGAATATTCTGATTATCATTTTTTTTAAAAATAAAAGATGACCAAAAGGATTTCTTTTAAATAATGGCATTTTACTACTTTTAGTTGGTAACTAACAAATTTACAAAAACAAATTAAGAATAAATGGTTTTGAGTAAGTCTTTAATTTCAGAAAGCATCATTCCTGTGGCTCCCCAAATAATTTTATCATCTATTAAAAATGTTGGCACATCTATATTTTTCATGTATGATGTATTCATATTTATAGAGGTAAGACTGCTATCATTTAGTAAATCATCAATAGAGATTTCAATTACACTATCAACTTCATGATTTAGAATAAATTGTGGTTTTTGAGATACAAAACCCATAAAAGGTGTTGCCAAAAAATTACTTGGTGGAATGTAAACGTCTGTTAGTTCACGAATTATTTCTACAGTAGACTGCAATATCCCTACTTCTTCATAAGCTTCTCTCAATGCAGTTTCTTGCAAATTATTATCATTTTCTTCAACTTTACCTCCAGGAAAACTAATTTGTGCTGAATGTGTACCTTTATAACTAGCTCTTTGAGTTAATAAAAATCGGGTTTTATTATCTGCATCTGGATAAAAAAGCGCAAGTACTGCTGCTTTTTTAGGGTTGTTAGCCTTAATTTTATCAGCATCATATTTTAGCCTAAGCTTTGGAGCCAATTTAAATTGCGCGTTTAAACCACCAAGTTTAGTAGATTTTAACACATTAATATTATCTGTAAAAATTTTAAAATTCATTTTGAATACTTACTTTTAACAAACTTATAGGTTTCCTTTTTATTAAAAATATTTTTGGTAGGATTTTTGGTTAACAAATGAATATGAATAAGAAATATAAAAAATTAATTTTAAGTATCATTTTAGATGTCATAGGTTTTCTTACCATGTTTCCTATTGATATTGTTTGGGCTCCTGTTTCTGGTTATTTAATGACAAAAATGTATAAAGGAAACTTAGGTAAAGCTGCAGGTTTTATAAGTTTTTTAGAAGAAATTATTCCGTTTTCTGATATTATCCCAACATTTACTATTATGTGGATTTATAGTTATGTAATTAAAAAAGAGGATAAAGATAAAGAGACTGTTATAATAGATATTTAAGCATCTCCATTAAATAAAAAACCTAAACCCAATCTCGTTAAAAATTTCTTTTCGAAAGCCCAAAAAAACTTAAACTGACCAAACAGCCACCCAACGATTGGTAAAGTTAACTGGTAAATTGGAAAAATTAACAAAATTCTTAATGGCCAATAGATGAATCCAGAAATAGTTTCAGGATTCAAACCCAAAAAATTTGTTACTGGCTTTGCAACCCAAGCTGCAAAAGAACCATTTATTGCAAAAACAATAAAAATAGCAACTACAGACCAGTTATTTTCTATACCCCATCTTTCTTTCAGCTTCTTCATTATTAACTTAATTCTGATTTTTTTGTATTTCTAAACATCAACCATATACCTATTAAAACCAATGGTATACTTAAAACTTGACCTGTATTTAAGGAGTTAAAAACCCAATCTTCTCTTCCATCTACTTGAGCTTCTTTTAAAAACTCTATAAAAAAACGTAATGACCATAAAACTGCCATAAACAAACCAAATAAAAAGCCAACTTGTTGTTTTTTATCAGTTTTCCAATACAAATACCACATCACAAAAAACAATACTAAATAACTAAATGCTTCGTATAATTGTGTGGGATGCCTTGCAAAATCTTCTCCATTACTTTTAAAAATTACTCCAAAATTTGATTCTGTTGCTTTTCCATAAATTTCTGAATTAAAGAAATTACCAGTTCTAATAAAAAAACCAGATAAAGCAACCATTATAGCTAATCTATCTAAAATGAA
>CAXBAC010000134.1:0-6808 GCA_963973485.1 uncultured Polaribacter sp.
ATTTAGGCGAATTACCACTCATCAATTTAGATTCTGGTTATATACATAGAGCCAAAGATATTTTGCCAAAACAAGGAGACCAGTTTCCTTGGAGGTTGTATCAAAATTATATTCTAGATTATAAAGTGTTACGTTTAAATACTGTTAAAGACAAAAGATTGGTTTTTAAATAAGCAGTAATCAACTATTTTTGTACCATGTTTAAACCTAGATTAGAACTCGATAAAGACGATTTTTACCTAAATGAAAAGGGGTATAAAGTTTTTACAGAAAAATACCACTTAAAAAGAGGCTATTGCTGCAAAAGTGTTTGCAAACATTGTCCTTATGGATATGACAAAAAAACAGATAGTTTTAAATAAAATTTATAAAATGATAAAAAGAATATTATTTTTAGTAGTTGTCTTTCAGTTTTTTGGCTGTGCTGAACTACAAAAATATGCAGAACAAATACAAAATACTGGGTTAACTCAAGAGCAAATTGGTAATGGTTTAAGACAGGCTCTAGATAATGGAATAGAAAATCAAGTTACTAAACTTACCTCTAAAGATGGTTTTTACAGAAATGAATTGGTTAAAATATTACTTCCAGAAGAGTTACAAGCAGTAGATAAAGGTTTACGTAAAATAGGTTTGGGTAATTTAGCAGATGAAGGTATAAAAGTATTAAACAGAGCTGCAGAAGATGCTGTAAAAACAGCAACACCAATCTTTGTAAATGCTGTAAAAGAAATTACATTTAATGATGCAAAAAATATTCTTTTAGGTGATAAAAATGCAGCAACAACTTATTTAAAATCGAAAACCAATCAAAGTTTATACAACAGTTTTAGCCCTGTAATAGATGATTCTTTCTCTAAAGTTGGTGCAGATAAAGTATGGAGTAATTTAATTACGAGGTATAACACAATACCATTTGTAAAGAACGTTAACCCAGACTTAACTGCATATGTAACCAATGAAGCCTTAAAAGGAGTTTTTACAATGATAGAAATCGAGGAAAAAGGAATCCGTGAAAAAGTTGGGTTAAGAAATACAGCTTTATTGAGGCAAGTATTTGCTCTACAGGACAATAAGTAGTTTTTTGTTTTTTTTGTATGGTTTTTATATAGGTAACTTTAACATATTAGCTGTAAGTCTGTTTGTAAATTTACATCTTAACTAATAGTTTAATAAACGGTTACTTATGAAGCAATCTTTACTTTTGATATCACTTTTTTTTGCATTACACATCAACTCTCAACAAACTGTAGAAGATGATTTTGAAGGAAATGGAACCATAAGTTCATGGATTGCAGATGATATAAACTTAAATACGTCATTAAATAATCCATTTAAAGAGGGAGTAAATTCTTCAAATACAGTTTTAGAATATAAAGATGTTGGAGGGCAATATGCAAACGTTAGGTTTGACGTTGATAGTAAATTTGATTTATCTGTAAACCATACTTTTTCTTTTAAAATTTATGTTCCTTCAAGTAGTTTAACTGGCAGTCAAACCAATCAAGTGTCACTTAAATTACAGAACAATACCCTCAATGAGCCTTGGAGTACTCAAACTGAAATTATTAAATCAATATCATTAAACCAGTGGCAAACAATCACCTTTAATTTTAAAGACGATAATTACAGCAACTTTAATGCTGGTTCTGGAGCTCCAATTACAAGAACAGATTTTAATAGAGTTGTAATTCAGGTAAATGATGAAAATAATACAGACAGAGTTACTGCTTATATAGATGATTTTTTATATGATGGAACTATAGCAGAAGTAGATGAACCAGAAGACCCTGTTTTTGACAATCTAGTTTGGAGTGATGAATTTGATGGAGCTGGAGCAGTAAATAGTACAAAATGGTTTCATCAAACATTTGGACCAAATAATGGAAGATGGTATAATAATGAGTTACAACATTACACAAATAGCGTCTCCAATTCTTATCAACAAGATGGAAATCTTTACATTGTTGGAAAAAAGGAAACTAAAACACAAAATGGAGTTACTTTAAATTATACTTCAGCTAGACTTAATTCTAAATTTGCGTTTACTTATGGAAGAGTAGATGTAAGAGCAATTTTACCAAAAGATAATGGTACTTGGCCAGCAATTTGGACACTTGGAAAAAACATATCAGAAGAAGGCGCTTATTGGCAAACACAAGGTTTTGGAACAACTCCATGGCCTGCTACTGGAGAAATAGATATTATGGAGCATGGTTTGCATAACATAAATGTTATTTCTGCAGCTTTGCATACACCATCAAGTAGTGGTGCAACAACAAATACACAAAGAAAAGCACTAACAGATGTAGGAGATTATCATATATATTCTATGATTTGGACAGAAGAAAAAATTACTTTTTTGGTGGATGATGTTGAGTTTTACACCTACAATCCATCAAATAAAAATGATGATACCTGGCCTTTTAATAAAGATCAGTTTTTACTACTAAATTTAGCTATTGGTGGCTATTCTGGAAACGTAGATGCTAACTTTTTTGAAGCAAGTTTCAAAATAGATTACGTAAGAGTATATCAAGAATCTAAAAGTTTAAGTACAAAAGATAATGAGAGTAATTTAAACAATATAATTAAAATTTATCCAAACCCTGTTAACAATAACATGACATTAAATTTAGGTGAAAATTTTAATAAATCAGAAGCAGTTTTATACAATTTAACAGGTCAAAAAGTTTATACATTCCAACAAAAAGTACAAAAAGATACACATAATCTATCTTTTTTAAAAAGAGGTTTGTATCTACTTAAAGTAGAATCAGAATTAGGTTCTAAGGTTTTTAAAATTATAAAAAACTAAAAATTATAGCTTTTAATTAATTTATTATCAGATATTTGAGTGTTTCTTCATTTCTTTATCTTTTTTTGTTATATTTACATGTATAACCCTCAATTGAACCAAAATATGTGTTACCAAAAAAAATTTAAGAAGTACAAAAGACATCTCAAGGAGAGGTATGCAAACTTGGTAGAAAAATCTAATAACTATAGATTTGAAGATGAAGCAAAAAGTGATTTAGCAGCTTTTAAAGCCATGAAACTTCAAAAGAAAATTAATCAAGTGAGTTATTTAGATAAAGAGTTTAGCATGTAATCAATTTCTTCTCTAAAGGTTTTAAAATAATCAAAAGCCTTAAGTAATCTTGTGCCATACCAAGAGAAAAACTCGCCATTTACTAAACAAATATTACTTGTTTTAAAAGATGCTTTTAATTCCTCAATATCTTTATTTTTAAAAGGATAAGGCTCTGATGATAGCAAAAATAAAGTTGCGTCTTTATCTATTTCTTTTAGTTTAATTTCTGGGTATCTATCTTTATTTTTAAAAAGATTGTCAAACTTATTAAGTTCTAAGAGATGGTTTATAAAAGTTTGATTCGCAGCAACCATCCATGGGTTTTTCCATATAAAATAAACTGACTTAATTGGTTTTTTGTTTGCAATGAATGTTTTAAAATTAGCGAGGCTTTTTTGTAGTTGATTGCTAATTTCATCAGCTTTTTTTTCGCAAGAAAATATGTTTCCATATTGATTAATTAAATCAAAAACATCTTCTATAGTATAAATATCAGAAATATGAACTGGAGCAATTTTTTTACAAGTAGCTACAATTTCTGGAGTGTTTTCTTCTTTATTACAAAGAATAATATCTGGTTGTAAAGCTTTAATTTTATCAATTTTTATAGTTTTTATACCTCCAACAACAGTCTTTGTTTTTTTTAATCCTTTAGGATGAACACAAAACTTAGTAACACCTATAATTGAATCTTTTAAGCCTAAATCTACAAGAAGTTCGGTTAAACTAGGTACTAAGCAAACAATTCGTTTCGGAGTATTTTGTAATTCAAAAACGTTATGCATTTGGTCTTTGAATTTCATAATCTTATTTTAAGATAGCTTCCATTTGAGTTTGTAATTCTTTTGCTTTACTAGCTGCAGCAGTTGCAAAATCATTTTCATTTGATGCATAAATAATTCCTCTAGAAGAATTAATTAATAAACCAACATTATCATTTAACCCAAATTTGCAAACATCTTGCAAATTACCACCTTGCGCTCCAACACCTGGAACCAATAAAAAGGAATTTGGTATTATTTTTCTAATTTCAGCAAAATACTCAGCTTTTGTAGCTCCAACAACATACATTAAATTGTCTGAATTTTCCCAAGTTTTAGAAGTTTCTAAAACTTGTTTATAAACTTCTTTATCGTTTATTTTCTGAGTTTGAAAATCAAAAGCACCTTTATTAGAGGTTAAAGCTAACAGTATAGTGTGCTTATCTTTAAAGGCTAAAAAAGGCTCAACAGAATCTTTACCCATATAAGGTGCAACAGTTACAGAATCAAAAGCCAAATCCTCTAAAAAAGCTTTAGCATACATAGATGATGTATTGCCAATATCACCACGTTTTGCATCTGCAACAGTAAAAATTTCTGGATGATTTTTATTGATGTAAGCTATCGTTTTTTCTAAAGAAGCCCATCCTTTTAAACCATAAGCCTCGTAAAAAGCAGTGTTTGGCTTGTAAGCAACGCACAAATGATGTGTTGCATCTATAATGGCTTTGTTAAACTCAAAAATAGGGTCTTCTAACTCTAATAAATGTCTAGGAATTTTATTTAAATCTACATCTAAACCAATACATAAAAATGATTTTTTTTGATTTATTTGTGATACAAGTTGATCTGTTGTCATTAATTTAGCATAAAAGTTATACAAAAATACTATTTTTAAAGACTATCAATTGTAAGATATTCTTTTTTTAACGTACAATTTTAAAATGAAAAAAATAATACTTTTACTTTTTGTGCTTTTTATAAGTTGTAATACAGAAAAACCTAAGCAATTTTCTGAACCAGCAAACTTAGAAATGCTTATAGGTTTAGATGGAACTAAAATAACATTTAGAGAAGTAATTAATAAATATAAAGGACAAAAAATAGTCATAGATTTTTGGGCATCTTGGTGTAAAGATTGCTTTATTGGATTTCCAAAAATAGAGAAACTACAAAAAGATTTTCCAGATGTTGTCTTTCTTTTTCTTTCTACAGATTTTAGTAAACCTTCTTGGAAAAGAGCAGTAAAAAAGTATAATATTAAAGGAGAACACTATAATCTTCCAAAGGGTATGAATGAAGGTGATCTTGTAAATTTTATAAACTTAAGTTGGTTACCAACATATATGATAATTGATGAAAATGGAGAAATAAGTCTTTTTAAAGCTACAAACTTATCAGATAAAAATATAAGAAAAGCATTAGAACGTTAGTAATAAATCGATTTAGTAACTATATTTTTATTTCAATGAATAATTAAGATGCATTTCTTAATTTTACGTTGATTATTAAAATCTATCATTATGAGAAAAAAAATAGTAGCAGGAAATTGGAAAATGAATAACAATCTTTTGGAAACTAAAGAGTTGGTTAATGACATTAATGAAGCAATTACTAATTTGCCTTTAGAAAATACAAGAGTTATTATTTCTCCTTCTTATATTAATTTATTAACTGCCTTAGAATTGAGTAAAAATACTCCAATAGAAGTTGCTGCACAGAATATGCATCAAGCAAGTAGTGGGGCTTTTACAGGTGAAGTTTCTGCTGATATGTTACAATCTATAGGTATAAAAACTGTACTTATTGGTCATTCAGAAAGAAGAGAATACTTTAATGAAACAGATGAAATTTTAGCAGAAAAACTAGATACGGTTTTAGCCAATAATTTAGAAGCTATTTTTTGTTTTGGAGAAAAGTTAGAAGAGCGTAAAAAAGATAATCACTTACTAGAGGTGGGTAATCAGTTAAGAAACGCTTTATTCCATTTAAAAGCTGCTGATTTTAAAAATATAATTTTAGCTTACGAGCCAGTTTGGGCAATAGGTACAGGAGAAACTGCTAGCCCAGAACAAGCGCAAGAAATGCATGTTTTTGTTAGAAATATTATTAGTAAAAGGTTTGGAGCAGAGGTTGGTGAAAATGTAAGTATCCTTTATGGAGGTAGTGTAAAACCAGCAAATGCCAAAGAAATTTTTTCTAAAAAAGATGTTGATGGTGGTTTAATTGGTGGCGCTTCTTTAAAAGCAGCAGATTTTGCTGCAATTATAAAAGCAATTTAAACAACACTTATTTGCCTTTTTTAGATAGAAAACCAATAAATTTGCGTCAAGATTTTAAATCTAGACGCATTTTTTATTATGGATAATATTTACATCGAGTATAATTTTACAATTTCTCCAAAAGAACCAGCAACAGAAATTTTAATTGCAGAATTAGGTGCAGTTGGTTTTGAAAGTTTTGTTGAAAATGAAAACGGAGTAACTGCTTACATTCAAAAGGAAGCTTATACTTCATCTCTTTTAGATGATATATTTATATTAAATTCAGATGAATTCTCTATAGATGTTTCACAAAATGAAGTTGCTCAAACAAACTGGAACGCAGAATGGGAAAAAAACTTTACACCTATTCAAGTTGATGATTTTGTAAGTATTAGAGCTCCTTTTCATGAGAATCCAAATTTAAAATACGATATTGTAATTGAGCCAAAAATGAGTTTTGGTACAGGTCATCATGAAACCACACATATGATGGTGCAGCATTTGTTAACCTTAGATTTAGAGGATAAAAAAACATTAGATATGGGGTGTGGAACTGGAATTTTAGCCATTTTTGCTGAAATGAAAGGAGCAAAACCAATAGATGCCATAGATATTGATAATTGGTGTTATGAAAACTCTTTAGAAAATGTAACTCGTAATAATTGTAACCATATTTCTGTTTATGAAGG
>CAXBAC010000135.1:0-6700 GCA_963973485.1 uncultured Polaribacter sp.
GACCTTAAGAAAAATAAAAGTATTGTACCAGAAAGAGGTGTAGAAACCATGTTTAGAGTAGCTTTGAGAAATCATATTACTTTAAGTGATATTGCAGATACAAAAGCTAATATTCTATTATCTGTTAATGCAATTATTGTTTCGTTAGCACTTTCTAATTTATTACCAAAACTAGACAATCCTTCAAATGCCCACTTATTTGTACCAACAATTATTTTTGTTGGTTTTACTGTAGCTTCTATTGTATTATCAATTATTGCAACAAGACCTAATGTAACAGAAGGTAAGTTTACCAAAGCTGATGTTGCTAACAAAAAAGTAAATTTGTTGTTTTTTGGGAATTTTCATCAAATGAAATTAGAAGATTTTGAGTGGGGAATTTCTGAAATGATGGAAGATAGAGAATACTTATATGGTTCTTTAACTAAAGATTTATATTACTTAGGCTTGGTTTTAAGTAGGAAATACAAGATATTAAGAATTACGTACACTGTATTTATGACAGGAATAATTGTAAGTGTAATTGCTTTTGCTGCCTCTTTTTCTTTTCAAGAAATTACGAATTAAGCTTCTATTTCTTTTATTAAATCCTTAAAAGTAATTGCTTTTTTTTCATCAAAGTCTTCTTGATAAATAACTTCTACTCTTAATGCTTTTAAGCCTGTAGCACCTTGTAATTCTTCCAATTCTAAAAATTCTAATTTACCCAATTGATTTCTAGATTGTAAGAAATTAATATATTTAATATATTCTAAAGCATCTTTATCTTGTGAGTATACAATAGCTATTTTACCAGGTACAGTTAACCTGTCTTCTGTATTTTTTATGTACGCTTTATCTATTCTTTTTTTAATGATTTCGTACCTAATATTGTATGCACCATCAACATCAAACTGCTTTTCATCCATTCTAAACTTTATGGCCATTGGGTTACTGTGCACTAAAATTAAAGAAGCAACTCTTAGTTCTTGTTGCATTGCATCTAATTCATTAAAAGCAATATTTTCCATTTCGCACATGGTTTGTAATT
Organism: uncultured Polaribacter sp.; assembly: GCA_963973485.1. GTDB lineage: Bacteria > Bacteroidota > Bacteroidia > Flavobacteriales > Flavobacteriaceae > Polaribacter. Next base: position 1,031 of record CAXBAC010000135.1, read on the forward strand.
GCCATAAGCGTAAGTTGTAGAGGTAAATTTCATCAAAAGTATCGTCTTTAGTAATTGATTGCCCTATATACATATTAAACTCAACACCATCTGTCTTGTATCTTTCAAAATAATGAGGATACATTTTTTGTGCTTCTCTTTGTTTCATATCTAGATATCTAGATAGTTTGTCGTTTAAAATATCAACGCTATTTTCGTATTCTTTACGTTTTTCGTATACTACACCTAAATCAGCATCTAAACGATTCATGTAAATGCTTACTTTTTTAGCAAGTTGTTTGTTGATGTCTTTAATATGATTAAAAACAGGATAAATTTCACGTTTTAAAAACTCTAAAATATTAATTTCATCACCAGCATTTAGCTCGCTTTTTACTTCTTTTAGAAACGTATGAATTCTAAACATTAACTCTTTATAAATAGGTAATGCCTCTTTTTTACAAGCATTTTCTAAAACATCTATAGCTAAAGTAAGTTGAGTAATTAAGTCTTCTTGAATAGCTTTGTTTCTGGCATCTGAAGACCCTTTAATATCACTCTGACCAAATAAAGGATAAACGTCATCAAAAATAATTTCGTCTAATTTTGCATTTTCATTTGTTTGTGATTCTAAATGAAACTTTTCTACAGCTTCATAAAAACGCCATTTTACAGCACTATGAATAGAAGTGTAATTTTCTTGAATAGTAGCTTCTAAAACATTTTGACGTTCTTCTGAACTTCTTTTTACAGCAGCTTCAAAAACAGGAATAATATCTTTTAACTTATTGATGTTAACTGAATTTAAATCATAAGCCCTAGGAGATGCAATTTCTAGTAAAGCTAAATCGCCATTTTTAGTTGCTCTTATAGGTATTAAAATAATGCTTTTTATACCTGCATCGTAAAGATTTTGGTAAAATGGGTTTTTATTGGTTTTAATACCATATTCTTCAATATCTGAAATAATAAAAGTTTCGTGATTTACAAATACCTTTTGCAATAAAGTATTGCAGAAGTATTTTTTATCACAAGGTATTTCTTCTTGATTGTTTAAAATTAAACTGTTAGATTTTTGAACAACTGTTTCACAAATTTTTGAATTTGCATTATCAAAAATAGAGTATCCTAAACGCAAGTCTTTAATACTATAAAAATCTCTAAGGTTATTTTGTAGTTTAAAGATTAAGTTATCTCCTCCAGCTAGTAAGTTAGCTTTAATAGAAGATAGCATTTCTTCTGCAGTAACATCAAATAGATTTATAATAACAAAACCTTTAAAAATATAACTGTTAGGTGGAAACTTTTCTTTCCACAAGTCTATGTTTTCAAAGTTATTTAAAAGCTCTCTAAAGTCTTTTTGTTCTAGTTTAGGTGCTTTTTCTGTGGCTATAATTTCAGAAAAATCTGCATTAAAAGCAGCTCTGTAATATTTCATTGTTCCAGTTGTTTTATCTGGAATATCAAAATAAAAGGGTCTTTTTATATCGATTTTAAAGTCATAAACTGTACTTAAAATAAAAGTACAAGCCATTACATACATGCTATTGTCTTCGAAATTACGAACTAATAGTTCATAATCGTCACCAGCATTTTTTATAATATTTTCGAATCTTTCTGTAAATTTAAATGAAGTAAATGAAAATGGGATACTTGCAGCTTTTATTTCGTTTAATCTTAAGGCTTCTGGAAATAAAGGATTGAGTAATAAATCTATTTGGTCTTTATAAGTGTCTAGTAAGTTAAGATTAGAAAAACCATTAATAAGCTCTGGATGCTTACTAAATAGTTTTACCATTTTTTTTGCAGCATCATGAAAAGGATGCTTTTTATTTTCGATATGTGCATACTTTTCAAAAAGAACAAAGAGCTTTTTAAACGAGATATTAAGTTGTAAAGGTAATTCTACTTGATCTATTTTATCTGATTGAATTGCTTTCATTTGCTTTAATTTATAAAAAGGTATGCTAATAGACGAATTATAGCTTTGTAAATTACAAAAAAAAGGTTTATTTCTGCCTAAAATATATGGTAATTGGTACTCCAGAAAAGTTATAAATTTCTCTCAACTTATTTTCTACAAATCTTTTATATGGATCTCTAACGTATTGAGGTAGATTACAGAAAAATACAAATTGAGGTGTTTGTGTTGGTAACTGCATACAGTATTTTATTTTCACAAACTTCCCTTTAATTGCAGGTGGTGGATAGTTTTTAACAACCTCTAACATTACATCATTAAACTTACTGGTTGAAATTCTGTTTTTTCTGTTTTCGAAAACTTCTACAGCAGTTTCAATAGCTTTAAATATACGCTGTTTTGTAAGTGCAGAAATAAATACAATTGGCACGTCTGTAAAAGGTGCAATTTGTTCTTTTATTTTAGCTTCATAATCACGCATGGTGTTGGTTTCTTTTTCAACCAAATCCCATTTATTAATTAAAATTACAACTCCTTTTCTATTTTTTTCTGCCAGCCAAAATATATTTTGATCTTGGCCTTCAAAACCACGAGTTGCATCTATTACTAGAATAATTACATCAGAATACTCAATAGAACGTACAGCACGCATTACAGAGTAAAATTCTAAATCTTCTTTTACTTTCGATTTTTTTCGAATTCCAGCAGTATCTACCAAATTAAAATCGAAACCAAACCTGTTGTATTTGGTATCAATAGAGTCTCTAGTTGTGCCAGCAATATTAGTTACAATATTTCTGTCTTTACCAATTAAAGCATTTATAAAAGACGATTTTCCTGCATTTGGTCTACCAACCACAGAAAATCTTGGTAATTCTTCGTTTTCTAAATCTACAGCTTCTGGTTCAGGAATTTTTGCAGCAATAGCATCTAATAAATCTCCTGTTCCACTTCCATTAATTGAAGAAATGGTATGATAATCCCCCAAACCTAGGTTGTAAAACTCAACAGCATCTGCATCTCTCATTGCATTATCTACTTTGTTAACAGCAATAAAGATTGGTTTTTTTACTTTTCGTAAAACCTTTGCAACTTCAGCATCCATAGGTGTAATACCATCTTCAACATCAACAACAAAAACAATTAAATCTGCTTCATCTATTGCTAAAGCTACTTGCTTTCTAATTTCTTCTTCAAAAATATCATCAGAACCAATAGCATAACCTCCAGTGTCAATAACAGAAAATTCTTTTCCATTCCAATCAGATTTTCCATAATGTCTATCTCTGGTAACTCCACTTACAGAATCTACAATAGCTTCTCTTCTTTGAACCAACCTATTAAAAAGTGTCGATTTTCCTACGTTTGGTCTTCCTACAATGGCTACAATACTGTTCATCTCTATATGATAAATTTTTTGCAAAGATACAATTAAACCCACGATTTTTAGTTGTATTTTTAAAGACAGTTAAATAGGTTTGTTATGAAAAAAAGTTTTAGTTCTTTAATATTTTCAATTGCAATTGTTTTTGCAGCATATTTACTTGCAAATGCAATTATAAATAGAAATAATGGAAAGGGTAATATTTCTGTAACTGGCTTAGGAAATGCCAATTTTACTTCAGATTTAATTGTTTGGGAAGGTTCATTCTCTAATACTAATAGAGAGCTACAACAAGCTTATAATAATTTAGAAAAGGATAAAAAAATTATTATAGAATATTTGGTTTCAAAAGGAATTAAGAGTGATGAGATTGTTTTTAAAGCTGTACAAAGCAGAAAAAATACCAAAGCTATATATACAAATGGTAAATATGCAGGAGATGAATTTCTAGGATATATATTAACACAATCTCTACAAATTGATTCAAAAAACGTGGCTACCGTAGAAAAAGTTTCTAGAGAAATTACTGAGTTATTAAATAAAGGTATCGAGTTTTACTCTCAACCACCAAGATATTATTATACCAAGTTGGCGGATTTAAAAGTAGAAATGATTTCTAAAGCTACTGCAGATGCAAGAGCTAGAGCAGAAAAAATTGCTGAAAACTCTGGAGGTGATTTAGGAGAATTAATTTCAGCAAAAATGGGTATTTTTCAAATTACAGGACAAAACTCTAATGAAAGTTATTCTTGGGGTGGTGCATTTAACACTTCTTCTAAAGAAAAAACAGCATCTATTACAATGAAGTTAGATTATCTGTCAAAATAAAATAAGAAGTGTGTTAGTTGAAAAAAGAAGTAGTGAAGTTTTTTTAAGACCAAGATTTTCTATTGAGTTACAAGAAGATCATCAAACAGTTTTAGCAAGATTTCAAAACAAATTTGCTGCTAAAAACTTTAATTTAAGAGGAAACATCACTGATAATCATGTTTTTATCTCAATACCAAAAGCTAAAGATCATTTTTGGTCTCCTCAATTGCATTTAGAAGTCATAAAAAGTACAGAAAAAACTACAACTTTAAAAGGGTTGTTTGGCCCTAAATCACAAGTTTGGACCATGTTTATGTTTTTGCATTTTGTAATCGGTGTATCTTTTTTAGGTTTTTTGGTTATGTTATATTCCAAAATTTCTTTAGAAGAACCTTTAGTTTTTCCAATAATAATGTTGATTTTCTTACCAATTCTATGGTTAATTTTATACTTTTTAGGATCTTTAGGAAAAGATATTGGTAAAAAACAAATGAAAGAATTACATAATTTTATGATAGAAATTATAGAAGATTAGCTTTGGTTATAACCAAAACGTTTTAATTGGTTTTTATCGCTTCTCCAATTCTTATTCACTTTTACATATAACTCAATAAATACTTTTTTCTGAAAAAACTGTTCTAAATCTTTTCTTGCTTCAGCACCCACTCTTTTTATAGCAGTTCCTTTATGGCCAATAATAATTCCTTTTTGAGTTTCACGTTCTACCATAATAATAGAACGAATTCTAACAATATTTTCCTCTTCAATAAACTCTTCAGTTTCTACTTCAACAGCATAAGGAATTTCTTTTTTGTAGTGCGTTAAAATCTTTTCTCTAATTTTTTCATTGACAAAAAAACGTTCTGGCTTATCTGTTAATTGATCTTTTGGGTAATAAGGAGGTGCTTCTGGGAGTAGTTCTTTAATTTTTTCAAAAACAGCAGCTATGTTAAACCTCTCTAATGCAGATATTACAAATACGTCAGCATTTGGTACTTTATTCTTCCAGTATTCAATTTTTTCTTCAACTTGATCTTGAGAAGATTTATCAATTTTATTTAGTAGTAAAATAACAGGTATTTCACTATGAATGATTCTCTTAAAAAAAGCTTCATTTTTTAATTCTTTTTCCCCAACTTCTACCATATAGATTAAGATATCCGCATCTTCAAAGGCAGATTTTACAAAATCCATCATAGAGGATTGGAGTTCGTATGCAGGTTTTATAATACCAGGAGTATCAGAAAATACAATCTGATAACCCTCATCATTTAAAATTCCTAAAATACGATGTCTTGTTGTTTGTGCTTTTGGTGTAATTATAGATAATTTCTCTCCAACCAAAGCATTCATTAAGGTCGATTTTCCTACGTTTGGATTTCCAATAATATTTACAAAGCCAGCTTTATGTACCATAATACAAAGGTAATTAGTTTTCTTAAGCGATAATATTTTTAATGATTAAAAAATAATTAAAATAAAGTTTGGTAAATTGTTAGTTTGTGTTGTATATTTGCAGTCCAAATCGCGGGATAGAGCAGTAGGTAGCTCGTCGGGCTCATAACCCGAAGGTCAC
>CAXBAC010000136.1:0-6699 GCA_963973485.1 uncultured Polaribacter sp.
GTAAAGAATTTCAATCTGGTTATATATTTAGTTTAAATGCAGTTACCAAAACAATCAAAGTAACTACTTTAGAAGATGCTAGTGAAAAGTTAAACTGGCCAGAAGCTATTACCTTCTCTGATAATTATGAAATAAATAATTATAACGATTGGTATTTACCCAATTTAAGTGAATTACAAGACATTAGAAATATACTTTATGCCAAACTTAAAATAAAAGGCTTTCAAGATGAATATTATTGGAGCTCTGAAACCTCTGACACTGAACCAAATGATGCCATGGCCATTTTCTTTTTTAATGGTAATGTTGGTCCTATTGAAAAAGCTAGAGTAAACCCTGTAAGCTATAATTACGTTAGAGCTGTAAGAATTATTCAAGAATAAAAATGCCCATTACAATAAAGTAACAGGCATTTCATCCAACTAAAACTAACCAAACTATAGTTTTACTTTTATATTTGATTGTTTTATAAAAGTGCCCATTTCAATGAAGTAACAGACACTTCTAATCAACCAAACAATATGTGTTTAATTTTATATTTAAAATTGATACGTTAATGTTGCTTTCGCAAAAAATGGTGTACCAGGTGTAAAATGTATTTCCTCTACAGAGTTTGCTTCATTTTGTAATCTACTTTCTGTTGCAAATTGTGTTTCGTTCCAAGCAACATCAAAAAGATTTTCTATTGAGAAACCTAAAGTGATGTTTTTCATGGTATAATTGATATTCAAATCACTTACAAAATAGCCTTCTGCAACAATACTATTATCTTCGTTTGCAGCTCTATCAGCTAAGTATCTGTATCTAAATCCTCCAGAAAATTTACCTAAATTATTAAACGACAAACCTCCAGACATTGTAAAATTTGGTGCAAGTGGAATATAATCTTCTCCAGAAACTGCCTCTAAACTTCTCGCTTTTGTAATGGTAGCATCTGTATCAAAATAGATATGATCTGTTAATTGATAGCGCAATCCTAAATCTAAACCAAAACGTTCTGATTCTCCTGATGGTTCTACAATTCCTGCATCTCCAACATAAACAAATTCCTCTTCAGAAAACAAATACCAAACAGCTGTATTTAACACTATGTTCTTAGTTGGTTTCCAAATATTTCCAAAATCTACACCATAAGCTCTTGGTAAAATTTTATCTGCATTTTGTTGTAAAACTACTCTGGCATCATTTGAGTGAAAACCAATTCCTGATTTTAAAAACCATTGTAAATTATTGTTTTGTGTATACAAGAAATTTAATTTAGGGTTAACAACTGCAGCTGTTTTACTCAAGGTTTCATAGGTTGTACTTAAGTTATCATTATATAAAAACTTAAAATAATCTAAACGAACTGCTGGTGAAATCTTAAATTTACCAATCTCAAATTCTGAGTTAAAAAATGCGTAAGCATTTGTTTGCTGTACATCTCCAAACTGAATTCTATTTAAAATTTCTCTCCTATTTTTCGTACTAGATAATTCATTATCAGTAATATTATCGAAACGTAAACCTGCTCCTTTTGTAAACTTAGCTTCTACATTTCCGTATTTTTTTTCTGTGATGATTTTTGCATTCATACCAAAGATATTTCTATCTTCAAATTGTTTTATTTGATCTCCATCTACAGGATTTTCTAAGAAAAATGTAAAATTTGAATACAGCTCAAAATTGTAATTTGAATAGAAAGCATTTGCTTGAAAAATTGAATTATCATTTAATGTTTTCTGTAATTGTACATTTAGGTTAGATCTTGAAGTGAAACCTCCTTCTGTATCATCAATAGCTCCAAAGCGTGTAATATTTCCATTAGCAACCTCTCTTTCTGGAATTTGACCAGAAGCATCCCAAGTACTTGTAAAGTGAGAAGCTGTAAAAGTTACTTTGTCTGTACCGTTTAAAAAAGTGTTGTATTTTGCAAAAATATTTAATCTATTAAAGTTTTGTGGCGACTCAAAAGGCCCATCAGTTTCTATATATTCTACAGCTACATATGCATCATCTTTTTTAGAACTTTCTAATAAATTAAACATTCCAACTGTTCTTAAAGAATTAAAATCTCCATAACCAATTGATATTGTATTTTTATTGATAGCTGTTTTTGTTGCAAAATTTACATAACCTGCTGTATTAAAATCACCTTGATTTGCATAATATGGTCCTTTTCCAAAATTGATGTTTTTTATGGTTTCTGGTATTACAAAATGTAAATCGGAATATCCTTGTCCATGTGCATGAGATACCATATTTATTGGCATACCATCTACAGATAAAGTTACATCTGTACCATGATCTATATCAAAACCTCTTAAGAAAATTTGTTCTGCTTTTCCTCCTCCTGCATGTTGCCCAATAAATAAGCCAGGAACCTTTCTTAATATTTCTTGAGAATTATTTACTGGATTTACAGCTAAATCTATTCTTGAAATGGTTTGCAAAGCGTTTATTTCTTTCCTTAAAACCAATTCTTCTAACTGAAATACTTTAGTTTCTAAAACTATTGTAATTCCATTATTTAAATCTTGTTGTGTTATGGTTATCGATTTCTTTTCGAAACCTAAAATACTTACTAAAATTGAATTATTTACGTTCGTATTTTCAATTACAAAACTTCCATTTGCGGTTGTATGGGTATGAGTGTTAGATGTTTCATTAACAACATAAACATTTTCTAAAGGTTCTTGAAATTGATCTACAATTTGTCCTTTAAGTGTTTGAGCTATGGTTTGTAAACTACAAGCAAAAACCATAAATAAGATTATTTGATTTCTCATTTTTTTTAAATTTTTGCGAATTTATATATTATTTATTACACCTTCAGCTAACGGACCTAATTCGTACACAGCACCAAGCAACTCCTGTTTTAAAACATTTGCTTCATTCTGTTTATCATTAGCTTTTAAAATATAAGCAGTATGTAATAATGCTTCTGGCTCAAAAGTTTTATCTATAACGTGTTTTTCACTTATTTCTAAAGCTTTTTCAACTTGACCATTATTGTAATAAGACCAGGCCAATAAATCATAAGATTGCGCTGTTGGTCTTTCTACAACTTCTTGCATAGCAATTTCCAAAGCTTTTTTCTTTTGATCTTCTGTTTCTGCAAACAATAATACATTGTACTTAGCATACATTACTCCATAATTTTCATTAGAAATGGCTTCTAAATAATTTTGTTCTTGTGTTTCTTTTTCAGCAATGTTTCCCATAAAACTTGCAATCTCTGATTTTAACAAATAATAATCTGGTGAAGCATTTTCTTCTGATACAGCATTAAGAATTCTTAAAGCTTCTTTTGGGTTTCTTTCGTATGAATATACAATCCAAGCAATACCTTTTTTAGCATAACTATTATTTGGGTTTATTGCTAAAGCATTTAAATATGCATTATAAGAATCTTCAATACGACCTGCATGACCATAATAATCAGCTAAGTTTGTATAACTCCATTGTAACAATTCTTTATTATTAGAAGTTTGTACAATCTGCAGAGCATCTTCTAAATACAGTATCGCATTTTCTAAGTTTCCTAAGTGATCATTATATTTAGATATTCTGATTAAATAATCAAAATCTTTAAAATTTTTAACTTTAGATAAATATTTTTCTACTTGTTTAGTTTTACCTAACTCTAAATACACATCAACCAACATTAAATGTGTTTGTTTTAAGTTTTCTGCATTTTTCTCTGCTTTTAATAACAAGTCTAAAGCTTCTTTAAATCTGTGTTGTGAAATGTAATTTCTTGCTAGACCTCTTAAATAACTCGCATTATTATAATTGGTTCTTTTATTAACTTCTATTAAGTTTTTTTCAGCTTCTTTTAATTTATCAATGTTACCTGTTAAAGAAAATAATTGAGCGTTAGCAACACCCATTTTAAAATAATAAGGATATTGGTTTGGAGTTTTACTAAGTTTTGTTGCCCAAAAGTTTAATTCTTCTTTTGTATTTACTAAAGATTTATTTTGATCAATGTTCAAATAAGCTTGATATTCTTTTGCGTCAGTAACTTGTTTGGTGTTTTTAGTATTACAACTCATAATTATTGAAAAAGTAGCAAATACTAAAATAAGTTGGATGTATTTCATGACTTGTATTTTTGTTTTAGTTTGGATTAAAATAACTGGCATATTATTTAGGGATAAATACGCCAGTATGTGTTTTAGGGATATTATTTACAATTAAAATGGGGGATTTTAGTGATTTTAATTATAAGTTTTTTTGCTAAAATGTTGGGGGACTTTTAATTTATTACTTGGGGGAAATAATAAAATAAAAATGGGGGATTTAAGGGGTTAAGTTTTTTTAAATACTGACGTACATCCCCCAATATACGCCAGATTTATAGGAGCCTTAAGCTCAGATTATTTTTACCAAGGACTAGCTAAGTATGGAAAAGAAGTTAAAAACTCTTTGTCATTTGCACTTACATTGTCATCAGATAATGAAGGATTTTCAGAAAAATCTTCACCTCCAAAAATCAATAATAATTCCACTGTAATTACATCATCTGCCAATGCTCTACCTGTTAACACGTTAGTACCATCAAAAAAGGTAGTTTTACCATCTAATGAAAGGTTTAAAACGTCTGTTGCTAATAAACCAGTAAAGGTTGCAGCATCTAAACCTAAAGCATTTGCATCTCCTGGGTTTGCGTAAGCAGGACTTAAACCTGTTAAGTTTGCTTCAAACATCGACTGAAACATTGCTCCTTGTTGAGAAGGTACAGTTGTATTAAATGCATCTTTACTTGAAGAGGATACAAAAACAGTATTTACTGCTGGTCTACCCATTTGATCTTGCTGAACAAAAGTTCCTGAAAAATCTGATGCATTTTCTGGTATTGGTGATGAATCATCATCACAACTAACTACTATTAATGATAAAGCTATTATTGCTATATATTTTTGAATATTAAATTTCATGATATTGTATTTTAAAAGTTTGTATTAATTATTGTCTTGCTTTTGCTTCTACCCAAGTATTGATTGTTCCTGAACCACCAACTTGACTTTTAGGTACTTCTACTACTACAGACATTACGTTTGTTCCTGCAAAAGTATCTGACCCAGGGTTGTTAAAACCTGATGCATTACCAGCAATAATTTCTCCATATCTTGCAAAGTCCATAAAGAAAGGATCATCTCTTGGTCCAGCAAAAAACTTCATTCCATTCATATTACTTACAATTGCACTAGATCCATAAGAAGTGATATCAACTTCAGATTTTACAGCAGAAATATTAATAGTACTGTTTAAACCTGCTCTTGAAGGCTCATAAGGACCGAAGAAAATCATTTTTCCATCTTTAGGAATAGCTTGTATTACCAAGTCTTCTACATTGTCATTATTGGTATCAATATTAAATTCAACCATAACATTTTCATCAAATGATGCAGAACTAGTTGCAGAAGGACTTAATAGACCCTGAACATTGGCTACAAATACAAGATTGTTTGTGTCTTCACCTTGAAAGGCATAGAAATCTGTAATATCTGCATTTGTACCAGCAACTGCTGGTGCATCAATATGATCTGCTGCAACTGTAATTAAACCTATAATCGCTACGAAAATGGTTCCTACTAAAATTTTTGTTTTTTTCATTGTGTGAGTTTTAGTTATTATTAATTGTGTCTCACTCATACTTACGAGATTATTTAAAGTATGGTTTTAAAAAAGTTTGTTTTTTTTTGAATAAATCTTAAAATCCTTATAAACAAAGAGAAAAATGAAGTAAAATAAATTATAAATTCATTTAATATTTGTAGTATTGTAGAAGAAAATTGTAAAATTTTATAAGAATTTGAGCTGGAAACAAAAACTTCATGAAATAATTTATGAGGCAGATACAAGAGAAGGTAAACTCTTTGATGTTGTTCTGCTTATAGCCATTTTAGCTAGTATTGTATTAGTAATGTTAGAAAGTGTTGAAAATATTGACGCTAAGTATCATAATGCTTTATATATAGGTGAATGGATAATTACAATATTGTTTAGTATAGAATATATTTTAAGAGTCATTTCTATTAATAAACCCACAAAGTATATTTTTAGTTTTTTTGGTATTGTAGATTTTTTATCAACTATACCTATATACCTTTCTTTTATTTTTGCTGGCTCACAAGGTTTGGTTGCGTTAAGAGCATTACGTTTATTACGAGTTTTTAGAATTTTAAAACTGGCAAGATATATAGGAGCATCTAATAGATTGTTATTAGCATTAAAGGCAAGCAAAGCAAAAATTGCAGTGTTTTTATTTTTTGTACTTATAGTCTGTATCATTTTGGGTACAGTAATGTATATGATAGAAGGTGCAGAAAATGGATTTACAAATATTCCTAAAAGTATTTATTGGGCAATTGTAACGCTTACAACTGTTGGTTTTGGAGATATTGCTCCACAAACCCCATTAGGACAGTTAATTGCCAGTGTTATTATGATTTTAGGATATTCAATAATTGCAATACCAACAGGAATTGTAAGCTCAGAAATGACAAAAACCACAGATAAACAAGACACTAACACACAATCTTGCCCTACTTGTTTAAAAGACAAACACAAAGAAAAAGCCGTATTTTGTTATAATTGTGGAAGTATTTTAAACCCATGATGCAAAAACACCATAACACCTTAATAACTATAGTTGGGCCAACAGCTATTGGTAAAACTGCTTTGAGTATTCAGCTTGCAAATCATTTTAAA